>CAPYID010000021.1 GCA_948739805.1 uncultured Clostridia bacterium
GCCCCTACATTCTCTCTACTATTTCTAAATACTGCTCTTGGTCTTTGTAATATTTTTGTAATATGACTAATTTTCCCTGGGTTATTAAAAAAACAATTGACATAACACAAAAGAAATTATATAATAATTATATGGAAAAAGTAATTGAGTAGCCTTATAAGGCTATCATAGAAGAAAGGAGAGAGTGATATGCCAGGAACTGGATGTCATATAGCTTTTGCAGAAATGGTGTATCGGAAAATATCCTCCTATATACCATTTCAAAGAGATGAATTTAAATCAGGAAATTTAATTCCTGATTTATCCACAGAAGATAAAAAAATAACACACTATCGGAAAAATGCTTCAATAGAGGGATTATATATCCCTGATATGAAGCAAGTAGAAAAAGATCTTTTTAAGGACGATCCCATCAAATTGGGAATTTACTCTCATCTATACCTAGATGAGAGGTTTATCGAAGAATTTCTTATACCAGAATTCATCTGGTATAAGCCTAGGATGGTAATTATAAATCCTAGGAACGGTATGGAGTGGTATCCAACTGAATTCTTTAAGCCTAATGGCATTTATTATCAAGCATTTGATGAAATAAATAAATGCTTGATAAGAGATGGATATATATCCATGGAAAACATCAAAAAAATGCCAGATATTCTGCCAAATACAGGTATTCCTGTATATGATAATAGGCAGGAAAAAGCATGGAAGAAGGAAGTAGAAGAATACATAACTACAAAAAGAGAATATACAGGTGATGTATTCGACTATGAAAAATTAGTAAGATTTATGGAGAATACATCCACAGAGCTTGCTAGAAAAATTATTAAAGAAAAGTAAAGGGAGTTACCTCATCATTTGATTTGGTGACTCTTTATTTTTTCAACCTCGGTCCGTTTTCTAAAATATTACAGAAATATTACAAAAATATTACAAAAATATTAAAAATATTAAAAATATAGATAAAAAAATACAAAATTCGCACATTATGTGTTATAATATAAGGAGCAATATTACGCATATACCATAAAATAATTTCTCTTATAAGAAAAGAGTTAAGCCAAAAAATCTGTAATGCGCAGAAACTATAGCATTTATGCAATAGTTATATAAATAAGAGAAAGGAAGAGGGGATACAATGAAATCATATTACTTACCAAGAGAATATGGAGGAGAAGCAAAAATCCTTTATATATTTTCAGTAAAATCATTAATATACACAGGGGTAGGAGCTTTTATAGGATTTCTTATTAACATTGTGTTAAATATGTTTGGAATAACCAAAGCGTTCATACCACTTTTATTAATATTTGGAGGAATTGGATATTGTATAGCAACATTAAAAGTACCAGATACAAATGCGTTTGAAATTACAAGAAAAACAGGTGGAGAAAAAATAGACGAAGTAATAAAAAGATGGTTCTTGTTTAAAATGAAACATGGAAAAATCTATATATATAAAGATGAACTATTACGTGATGATAAAGAAAAAGAGGCTGAAAAATAAATGCAATTTGTAAATATAGCAAATAATAATTATTTTTCAACCTACAAAAGAAAGGATGATATTAGAGATGAACAATAGTCAAATAACCAACTTATTACAAAGTTTATTGATAATAATGGGAGTTGTTCTTGCAGTATTAATAATTGTATTAATTATAGTACTAATAAAAAGAATGAGAAAAGACAATGGAGCAAAACAGAAAAAAGATGTTGCCACGAAAAAGAAGGATAAAAACTCAGAAACTATGCAATACAATCAGCAATCAGTATTTGATTTTATGGAATTTGATAAAATTGAAGACAACATGATAATTCAGAAAGAAGGATTTAAATATCTTATGGTTATTGAATGCCAAGGAATAAACTATGATTTAATGTCTGGATTAGAAAAGGTAAGTGTAGAGCAAGGATTTATTCAATTTTTAAATACTTTAAGACAGTCTATACAGATATATACACAGACTAGAACAGTAAATCTTGGAGGCAGTTTAAACAACTACAAAGAAAAAGTAGAAGACATAAAAAGAAAACTTGAGCAAATGAATGCAAGATATGATGAAATACTAAATTCAAGAGAACATATAAATCCAACAGAAATTCAAAGACTTCAATATGAAATAATAAAACAAAGGAACCTATATGATTATGGTGTTGATATAGTAAAAACTACAGAAAAAATGAGTTTAAATAAAAACATATTAAGAAAATATTATTACATAATAGTTCCATATTATGCTGAAGACATTGTCTCAGGTAAATATGATAAGGAAGAAATAAAAGGTTTAGCATTTTCAGAGTTATATACAAACTGTCAATCAATGATTCAATCTTTAGGGGCATGTAGCATACATGGAAAAATATTAAATTCAAGGGAATTAGCAGAACTATTATATGTAGCTTACAATAGAGATGAATCAGAAAGTTATGAATTAGAAAAAGCAATACGTGCAGGATATAATGAATTATATACTACTTCACCAGATGTACTAGATAAAAAAATGAAAGAATTAGATGATGTAATAAATGAAAGAGCAAAAGTTCTTGCAAATAGTGTAATAAGAGAGGCAGTAATAGAAACTAAAAGAGAGAGAGACATAAAAGAAAAGGAAAAAAATATAGACACTTTAGTAGATGAGACAGCAAAAGATATGATATATGAAAGTGAAGATAGACTAGGAGCAGAACTTACAGAAAAATCAATAAACAAAATAAATAAGAAACAGACAGAAGAGGAGGAAAAAGCAAATGAGGAAAAAACAAAGAAAAGCAGAAGAGCTACAGGAAGAAAATAAACAAAAAAGAAGTACTTTGTTAAGAAAGAAAAATATAAAGGAGTTAATAGCTCCATCTGGAATAGATGCAAGAGATATAGACCACTTAGAAATAATATCAAATGCAAAAAGATATGCAAGAAGTTTTTTTGTGTCATCATTACCAAGAATGGCAACATTTCCAGAACTATTTAGAGAAATGTATTTATTTGGAGACATAAACACTTCTGTGTATATAAGACCAATAGCAGAATCACAATCACAAAATGAATTAAATAAAGTAATAAATGAACTAGAAGTAGAAAGAATTACTGCTACAGATAGAGGAAATATAAATAGAGAAAGTATAATTGCACAAAAAAAGTCTGAGGCAGAACATTTTAGAGATGAAATAGCAGCAGGATTTAATAAACTATATGAAGCATCAGTTGTTGCAACAGTATTTGCTTATAGTAAAGAAGATTTAGACAGATATACAAAATTACTTTCAACAGCAATGTCAAAAACTTTAGTAGGGATTAAAAGTGCATGGGGATTACAAGAAGAAGCATTTCAATCAAATTTACCACTTATGAATGATAAAATGAAAAGAATGCATACATTTGATAGAAACTCTATGGGGACAGTTTTTCCATTTACAACTTCAGAAGTAGGACATGCCACAGGGGTTCCAATAGGATTTAACAAACAGACAGGAGTACCAATATTATTTGATAATTTCCACAACTCTTTAACAAATTATAATATGGTTATATTTGCTAAATCTGGTGCTGGAAAATCAGTTACAATGAAAACACTAATATCAAGATCTTCTGTACTTATGGGAATTGAAAGTTTAGCACTAGATGCAGAAGGAGAATATACAATAGTTGCAGAATCACTTGGTGGAATAAATGTAGTTATAAGCCCAACTTCAAGAACTATAATAAATTTATTTGATATAGAGCCAGAAAGAGTAAAAGATGAAATAACAGGAAAAGAAAGAGTAATACTAAGTGTTGAAAATAAAGTAGAAGATGTAACACAGGCATTATTAACAATGGCAAAAGGAAGCACAAGAAGTCAAGAAGTAAACGAACTTACGAAGCAGTTAATTGCGGAGCTAGTTAGTGAAGAATATGAAAAATTAGGAATAACTGCTGACCCAAATAGTTTATATCAGGCTTCGCAAACAGGAATTGCAAAAGGAGATATGTTAGCAAAAGAAAGAAAACCTATGCCAACAATAGGATCTTGGTATAGAAGCCTAGAGAAAAAAGCAAGAGAAAATACAATAGAAACATATAATAATCATTACAGTTACTTATTAAAAGTTATGAAACAATATGTAAGAGACCTAAATGGTCAAATGGCATATTTTGATGGACAATCAACATTTGAATTATTAGATGGAGTGCCATTTATTAATTTGGACATATCACAACTAGAAGAAAGATTTGCAAGACCACTAGCACAACAAATTTTGATGTCTTGGATATGGGAAAAATATGTTAAGAAAAATAGTGAAGACAGAAAAAAGGCAGCAAGAAAAAGAGTTATAATAGATGAGGCATGGATGTTACTTCCATTTGATGAAGCAGTAGATTTTTTAAATAAGATGGCAAGACGTGCAAGAAAAAGAAATGTATCACTTGCCATTATTTCACAAAGATTTCAAGATTTTTATGAAAAAGCAGAAGCACAAGCAGTACTTACATCATCAGATACAAAATTATTTTTAGCACAAGATAAATCAGAAATTGAATATTTAAAAGAAGTATTCAAATTATCAGAGGGAGAAGCTAACTTTTTAGTAACTTGCCAAAGAGGAGAGGGACTACTTAAAGTAGGACAAGATACAGCAATACTAAAAATAACACCAACGAGAAAAGAATTTGAGTTTGTAGAAACCAATCTAAATCAACTAGCGAAGAAAAATCAAGAGTAATAAGCCATAGGAAGGAAGGATGGAAAAATGAAAAAACGATTTTTATCCAAAAGTTTAATAGCAAAAATAGCGCTAGTTTTGGTTATGGTAATATTATTTGAATTTGCAGTATCTCAACCTGTTGCAGCAACAGAAGCAGCAACACAATGGGGTGGAACACTACTTAGCCCAATAGTTAATCTGGTAGTTTATCTAGCGGATGGTGTAATACAAATAATGCAGAGTGCATTAACAGATATAGAGCAATCATTTGAAACCATAGACTTAGGGGGGGGAGCTAGACCATTATTGACGATAATTGGAGCAGTAATAGTTGTTGGAATAATAGCACTAGTAGCAGGATTAGCAGTTGTATTTGCACCAGCAGCTATACCAGCAGTTATAGTTAAATGTGCCCCAGCTGCTATTTCATTTGGACTTTCTCAAATTGTTAGTGGAGGAGCGTATTTAGCTGTCTATCAAGTAGTTGGAAAACCAATTGATGAAGCTATGTTCGGAAATACTTTTGTTTATTCAAATATATATTTTACACCAGAAACAATTCTAAAAGGTCAAATAAAATTGCTAAATGTAAATTTTATTGAAAAAGTACAATATGATGATGCACAGGTGGATAATACGGGATCATTGGCTGATGGATTAAGGACTATTGTATCACAAGTTTATGTAACTATTAGAGATGTTGCTTTGGTTGCTATGATTATTGTAATGATATATATTGCAATAAAAATGTTATTATCATTAACACCAAAGGAAAAATCGAGATATAAGGAAAGTGCAGTAAATTGTATCATAGGTCTAGTACTTATTGTATTTATGCATATTATTATGTCAGTATCAATAACAACATTAATGTATATAATTAACTCAATAAGTTTTTCAAATCAAATAGTAGATATTCCAGGTGGAGATAGTGAAGCTAACATAACAGATTATTTGAAGGCAAATCCTGATGTTTATAATAATTGCATTAGTGGAGCAACATTAGAAATCGTTGGCGAAGAATTATATAAAAAGATAGAAGACGACCAGAACCCAGGAAAATCAAAATACCCAGGAATGGTATTAGGAAAAAATGATGATGGTGATGAAGTAGTATATATTAAGACATCAAACTTTACAGAACAGGCACGATATATGGCACAAAAGAGATATGAAATTGATAGTGATGACAACAGAGTAGGGACTTGGGAACATATAGGTTGGTCATTTGTATATATAATGCTAGTAATATTGACTGTAGCTTTCTTTATTTTATATGCTAAAAGAGCATTATACATGGCAGTACTTACCATGTTTGCACCAATAGTAGGATTAATGTATCCAATAAATAGAGCGAATGGTGGAAGGGCGCATACCTTAAACTTATGGTTTAGAGAATATTTAGGAAATATAGTAATACAACCATTTCACTTATTGCTATATACAATTTTTATTGGTGGAGTAATGAACTTTGCAATAAATAATCCAATATTTGTAATAATAGCACTAATGGGAATACTATTTGTAGAAGCATTTTTAAGAGATTTATTAGGAATTCAAAATACAAGAGCAGGAGGATTAGCAAAAGCATTACAAGATACAACAAAAGCAATAAAAACTACAACTTCAGCAGCGAAGACAGTAGCAAAGACAGCAGCAAGAGGAATAGATAGGGCTGCAAATGCAGCAGGAAGAGCAGGAGGAAGATTAGCATCATATTATGTAGATGAAAAGTTTGGAGAAAATAAAGAAGAAGAATCTACATCTGCAAATAATCCAATTCGTGAACAAAGACCTTTACCAACAGGTCCAAATGGTGGAGGAGATGATCCTTTACCACCTCCACCACCAGAAGGAGGAGGAGAGCTATACCCATCAATGGAAGCAAATAGTAGACCACAACAAGAAGAGCAAGCTCCAGATCCATTAGAAGGTCAAGAAGCAGCAAGGGCAAGAAATGTATCAGGAGATATAGATGAAGAAGCAGCAATGCAAAAATATATGAGTAAAGGTGGAAGCCAAAATGCATATGGAGAATATTTTAATCCATATACAGATGAGTATGATGCTGATTATAATCCATTATCAGAAAAAGAATATCAAGTATTTAAAGATGGAAGTAATGACGTAAAAAGACAATTAGATAAAGAAGCAACAATGCAAAAGTATATGAGCGAAGGTGGAAGCCAAAATGCATATGGAGAATATTATAATCCATATACAGATGAGTATGATGCTGGATATAATCCATTATCAGAAAAAGAATATCAAGTATTTAAAGCTGGAAGTGATGATACAAAACCACAACTAGATGAAGTAAAAACATTAGAGAATTATAAAAATGCAGGATATACACAAAATGCAAAAGGAGAATTCTTTAATCCATATACAGATGAATATGACAAAACATATTCTCCTTTAAGAGATAATCTATTTATGGAATATAGAAATACAGGAATTGGTGAAGGAACAAATGCTGCAGGAGCAGTAGATGATACAACAATGTCAATGGTGGACAAACTAAATAATAAACAACCTCAATTTAGTACAGCTAATAGAGAAAGATTAATAAGAAGTGAAAGAGGAAGAAATGTATATAGAGACAATGATGGAAGACTTCGTATAGAACCAAGCATGCCAAATGATAGAGCACCTGGAACTATGAAAATGGCAGCAGGAGCAGAAATGGGTAGTGGTACAAAAATTACAGAAATGGGAAGCTCAACAAGTAATTTAAACAATGCAGAAACTAATACAGTTAGAACTTCTTCTAGTAGAGGAAGAAGTACAATGAGTAACTCAGGAGCTACTTCACTTGGAACAGGAGGAGCATCTCAATCTACATCAAATAATAATTCTAGTAGTGATATAGGAGAAAATAGAGTAAATCCTCGTGATAATTTTAATGTTTTAAGTAATCCAAATGAACCGAATCCTTCATCAGGAGAAAGACCTGAATTTACAGTTAAAGAGGGAGGAAAAGGCAAAGACGTAAAACTTGATATTCCAGAGGATGTAATAAATGAACCTCAGAATATAGACAATACAAGTAAGGTAGGCTCTGGTAGTGAAATGCAAATGAATGACAATATGGATACTGGAACAATAAATGAGAATTCAACATCAAATAAAATAGTAAACTTCCCTTCAAGAGAAGCAGGAAATAATGCACTAGACAGTAATTTAACTGGAAGAAATAGTGGCGAAGAAACTCCAGGAAATACAAACAATAATCAAGCAGAAAATAATAGAAGCGGTAATAGAGCACAAGGTAATAGAAGAAGCAGTAATGGTGGAGACTCTGGAAATACAAACAATAATCAAGGAAATAATCAAGCAGAAAATAGTGGAAGCGATAATAGAGCACAAGACAATAGAAGAAGCAGTAATGGTAGAGGCTCTGGAAATGCAAACAATAATCAAGGAAATAATCAAGCAGAAAATAATGGAAGCAGTAATGGATCACAAGGTAGTAGAAGAAGCAGTAATGGTGGAGGCTCTGGAAATGCAAACAATAATCAAGGAAATAATCAAGCAGAAAATAATGGAAGCGGTAATAGAGCACAAGACAATAGAAGAAGTAGTAATGGTGGAGGCTCAGGAAATGCAAACAACAATCAAGGAAGCAATCAAGCAGAAAATAGTGGAAGCGGTAATAGAGCACAAGACAATAGAAGAAGTAGTAATGGTGGAAGCTCAGGAAATGCAAATAATAATCAAGGAAATAATCAAGCAGAAAATAATGGAAGCGATAATAGAGCACAAGGTAATAGAAGAAGTAGTAATGATGGAAGCTCAGGAAATGCAAACAATAATCAAGGAAATAATCAAGCAGAAAATAGTGGAAGCAGTAACAGAGCACAAGATAATAGAAGAAGTAGTAATGATGGAAGCTCAGGAAATGCAAACAATAATTCAGAAGCTGCTCAAAAAGCAGCAGATGAGTTAAAAACATTACAAAGAGTGAAAAAAGTAGTTGAAGGGGCACAGAAAGGAATGGACATAGGAGGAAAAGTTGTAGAGAGAACAACAGGAGTTGTTGCAGCAGGAGTAGAAGGAGTAATAGATACAGCATTAAATGCAATATCTGGAAATGTAGCAGGAGCAGTAGAAACACCGATTGAAACAGCGCAAGAAGCCTTTAGAATAGCAACAGGTGGACAAACAGTAAGTCGCTCATCTAGTAAAGGAAATTCTTCTAATAACTCTAGTAGTTCCAGAAAATCATCAGATGAGCCACAAGGATGGAATGCTAAAGCTCAAAATGTAAGAACAATAATGAGTGAAGCAGGAATGACAAAGGAAGAGGCAAGTGCATTTGAAGAACGTTGTAGAGTATATGGAATACCAGATGATAGAAATATGGGACTTATAGGAAAAGTATACAAAGGTGCATCTAGCTCTGATAAAGAGGAGATTTTAAGAGTTTCAAAAGTATTATATGAAATGCGAAGAAATGGAAAAAGCAAAAAGGATGCAGTTGAAGAAATAAATAATGCGAGATTATCATCTTCTTCAATAAGGGATTCATTAGAAAAAATGTATGACAAATTACATTCATCATAGATATTTTATGGGGCACGTTTATGTGCCCTATATTTAAAAGGAACTTAGAAAGGAGAGATAAGTACATATGATTGATATAATAAATGTTTCAAAGGCATATAGGAAAAATTCAAATGTAGTTGAAAACATTAATATAAGAATAAATGATGGCGAAATTTTTGGGTTTATAGGACCAAATGGCGCAGGGAAAACGACAACAATAAAAATGATAACAGGAATTTTAGATATTGATGAAGGAGACATATTAATAGACAATAAAAGTATAAAAAAGCAACCTGTACAAGCAAAGAAGGGATTTGGATTTGTACCAGATGACCCAAACTTTTTCCTAAAATTAACAGGTATAGAGTATTTAAATTTTATTGCAGATATATATGAGGTAAGTGAGAAAACAAGAATAGAGAGAATAGAAAAAATTACTAAAGAATTTGAGATTTATGCTTCCTTAGAAGACAAGATAGAGAGCTATTCACATGGAATGAGGCAAAAGATAATAATATGTGGAGTATTACTACATAATCCACAAAATTGGATACTAGATGAACCATTAACAGGGCTTGACCCGAAATCTTCATTTAAATTAAAAAACATGATGAAAGAACATACAAAAAATGGAAAATGTGTATTTTTTTCAACACATGTTTTAGAAGTTGCAGAAAGATTATGTGATAGAATTGGGATAATAAATAAGGGGAAAATAATATTTGTAGGAACATATGAAGAAATGAAAAAAAGATTTGGAGCAGGTACATTAGAAGAGATATTTATACAAATTACAGAAATATAGTATAATAACACTTATCATCAAATTTAAGGAGGGGAGATTAGCAAATGAATAACATTTTTAAGTTATTAAAAAACATGTTAAAAACCTCATATGATACAAGTGATATGATAGATAGTGATACTAGAAAAATAAATAAAAAATCTATTAGAGTTTGGATATTAGGATTAGTATGTGTTATAATAATTTACTTAAGTTATATAGTTGTAAACTCTTTAAAAGAAATTGGAATGCAAGAATTCTTTGTAGAAATATTTTTCCTAATATTGCAAGTATTAGTAATGTTTGAAACTGTATTACTAGTAATAAATATATTATATTTTTCAAAAGATATGGAGAATTACCTAAGTTTGCCTATATCGAGTAGAAGGTTACTAATTACTAAATTTGCAGTAATGATAAGTATAATATTGGGGAGTGAAGTAATAATTGCAATACCAGCAATATTTATTTATGGTGTAAGAGCATTAGAAAGTGTTTGGTTTTATCCACTATCGGTAATAGTATTAGTAACAGTAACAGTTTTCTTATCAACAATAATTTCCATTATAATGATATTTGTAATGAAGATATTTAGATTTATAAAAAGTAAATATTTATATCAAAATTTAATAATTTTGATAATGACTATAATAATAAGTATACCATTAATAAATGTATTCAATTTTACAATGAATAATGTAAATTTAGAGAATTCAGAGGGCACAACGCAAGCAGTACAAGAAATAAGAGCAATTATTCAAACTATAAAGAATACAAATAAATATTTAATAGTTACAGAATTAGGTGCAAGCGCATTATCTGAGATTAACTTAAATTCATTAATATCTGTATTAAAAATTATTGGTTTAGATATATTAGCATTACTAATTTTCTTTTATATAGGAAAATTCACATATATAAAAGATGTACTCTGGAACTTATCTATGTTTGATAAGAAAAAAAGTAAAAGGATTAAATTATATAAAAACTGTAAATTAAGAAATAAAAAATATTCATATATGGTAAATGAAATTAAGAGTATTTTAAAAAATCCAACATATTTTATGCATTATATTTATAAAATATTAATCATATTATCAGTAATAATATCACTTGTAACAGCTATATTTCCAATTTTTATACAGGCAATGAAAGATGTAGGAGGAGAGGAAATATTGAAAGATATGCATTTTGAGTTTAGTAATTTTTCATTAATAATAGGAATAATACAAGCAATATTTACCTTTTCATCACTTTCTTTAACTGCAATATCAAGATATGGAAAAAACGCAATATTTTTTAAATATATTCCAATGAAATTTAATACACAATTTAGACTGAAGAATATACCACAATTAATAATAAATACAATAATAATATTAGTTATATTAGGAGTTACACATAAGTTAATACCTGAAATAGGGAGCATATATATATTATTAATGTTTATTGTAGCAATGTTATTAAATATTATAAATTGTAATATATTACTAATATTAGACTTATTAAGACCAAGTTTAAATTACGAAAATGATATTACTGTTATAAAGCAAAATGATAACAAACTATTCCAATACATTTTAACAGTAGTAGCCTGTATAGTAATATGGTATATAAAAGAGGTAACAGAAGAAATAGATTTAAATATAGCGATATTAGTAGAAGTAATAGTATTTAGCGTAATAACACTAGGTATGGAAATTTTCATACAGAAAAAGGCTAATAGATTATTTAGAAAGATAATATAAAAAAGTAAAAAAATGTAACTTTTTTTTAACTTTTATCTCTATCATACAGAAAGGTATATAGGAAGGTAAAGTTTATTATGAAGAATAGGACATTTTAGGATTTGTAGAAGATAATTTGATTTTATGATATTATCTACCTATATAATAATTTATTGTTTGGAGGTAATGAGCTATGAATAAAAAAGTGAAGATTATATTTATAATTTCTATTATATTATTAGTAGTTGTTGGTTTAGTTATATGTATAAACATTAATTTATCTAATAAGAGTAATGAAAAGTATGGATATTGGATAACAGATAATGAATTTCTTTATGATAAAGCAATTGAATATCTAAAACAAGAAAAATATAGAACTGCTAATGATAAAGATAAAGACGATTATCAAATTTTCTATGATTATGAAGGATTTGGGATAAAAGAAAAAGATAACAAAAAATATGGATATATGTATATTTTAGAAGAATCTTATTATGTGAAACATGAAAAACTTCGTAGTAGTGAAAAAAGTTGTATGCCATACAAATTTATTTTTGAGAACAATGAAGTTATAGGTTATGAAATTCCACAAGATGGTTCAGAGTATATAACTTCTATAAAAGAAATGTTTCCAAATGATATAGAACATAAAGTATTAAATTATAATTTTAATAATATAAAATTAAGTAAAGATATTGAGAAGCATTATTCTTATTTAGAATCTACCTTAATTATAGATGTAGATTATAATGAAGATATAATTGCTATTTGTGGGATATATGGTGATAATACAAGCAAACATGAAGCTACTACAATAAAAGTAAAGTGTATAGATGGATATGGAGATATTTACGAATATATAATTCCATGTAATGAAAATGAGGAATTTTTAGTAGATATTAATGATATTGATAAGAACACTATTGCAAATTATCAAGGCAATTATATTACTTCAATTTCTAAAGAAGATTTAAATGAAATAAAGAATAACTTAAAGAATCTTGAAGAGAAATATTCAAATATAACTACTAATGGAGACATTCAATCATCTTTTGTTAAAGTTGTAAATTTAAAGCAATATGGTGATATAATTATAGATTCCAATGATAGTGATTTTATTGATTTGATTATACATACTCCTAGTTTTAGACAAGAAAACACATCTGAATCAAGTAAAAATATTCTTAATATATTAGTAAAATACAATTTAATTGGTATATAATTATATTATTTATAGTATATAATGATTTCTTACTATGAGAGAGGAGGACAGTGATGTATGACATAGATGACATTTGTAAAAAATATTATAATACAGTATTTAAGTATCTAGTAAATTTAACACAAAATGTTAATTTATCAGAAGAATTGACACAGGAAACATTTTGTATAGCAATTAAAGAAATTAATAAATTTAAAGGTAACTGCACAATAAGTACATGGTTATGCATAATTGCAAAACATTTATATTATAAAGAAATAAAAAGAATTTCGAAATTTGACTCATCAAAAATAGATGAAAGAGATTTACAAGAAATATCATTTGATGAAAAATTTATTTTAAATGAAGAAAGAGTTGACATGTATAAAAAGTTGCAAAATATAAATGAAGTTACAAGAAATGTAATGTATTTGAGATTACTAGGATTTTCTTTTAAAGAGATTGCTAATATTACAGGGAAAAGTGAGTCATGGAGTAAAGTAGTTTATCATAGAGGAAAAAAAGAATTAGGGAAATTTTTAAAAGGAGGTACTGCAAATGAGTAAAAGCGATAACTGTAATTTAATAGAAGATTTATTACCTCTATATGTTGAGGGACTGGTTAGTGAAGAAACTAAGAAAGAAATAGAAGAACATTTACAGAAATGTGATAAATGTTCAGAAATATTAAAAAGCATTAAGAAAAATGAAGAAATTATTATAGAAGAACAAAAGGATAATAGTTCAAAGGAAGTAAAATGTATAAAGAACATAAAAAGAAAAATGATGTTTAAAATAGTAATGGCTGTACTAGTAACTGCTATCAGTATAATATCAGTATTTGGTATATATATATTAAGTCCATATAGAATTATAAGAGATGAAAATGAAAGACTAATATTATACAATTCTAATACAGGGAATATAAGAAAAGGAAAGGATGCTACAAATGCTATTGCAACTTATACATTAAATTATAATGGAAAATATATTGAAGAATATCTTGTACTTACATTTGATAAAAATGATGTATGTATAAATGCTAGAACAACAATTAGTGGATTTAAAGAAAATGATTTAGATAATTATAAAGGTGCTTGGGAAAAAAACAATGTGATTTCTAATACAAAAACTGAAAATGGAAAATTGTATATGAATGATAATTCATATATTGGAAAAAGTAAACAGGAATTATTAGAGTCATTAAAGACATCATATAAAGCACAAATAATAGAAATATAAATAAAGGGGATTCAAGTGAATCCCCAATTATTATTCTCAAGTTATGCATTTTTTGCAATTTCTGCTAATTGTGTAAAAGCAGAAGCATCTGTTACAGCTAATTCAGCAAGCATTTTTCTATTAATTTCAACATTAGCCTTTTTTAATCCTGAGATTAATTTGCTATATGTTAAACCATTCATTCTTGCAGCAGCATTAATTCTTGTAATCCATAATTTTCTGAAATCACTCTTTTTATCTTTTCTACCAACATAAGCATACATTCCAGATTTCATAACAGCTTGTTTAGCATTTCTAAACCTATAATGTTTTGCTCCATAATATCCTTTAGCTCTTTTTAATACTTTTTTATGTTTTTTACGAGTGATAATCGCAGTTTTAACTCTTGCCATTTCAAATTCCTCCTCTTATATTTTTCATATTAATTTTCTTGTTTAAAGATGTATATAAATTGGAAAATAATTATTATTTGGCTAGGCACGTGAAGGAGATATTCCATGAGGCGTACTAATGTACGTTGAATGGAAATCGACTGAGCAGTAACAACGCCAAATGTCAATTATTTTTCAATTTTAATTTCCGAAAGGTAACATCTTTCTAATCCCCTTAACACAAGTCTTATCTGCATAAGCATTTTGTATTTTACCAGATTTCTTTTGTCTAGTAGTTTTATTTGCCAAAAGATGTCTTCTATTAGATTTAGTTCTTTTAACTTTACCAGTAGCTGTAAAGTGATATCTTTTTGCAGCAGCTTTATTTGTTTTTAACTTTGCCATTTTAAATTCACTCCTTCTAAAATTATATTTAGGGAAATTGCTCCCTTTTTAAGCAAGTAAGAAATTGTATATTCTAGGAAAGTTCTATGTATTTGTTAATTTTTAAAACTCTAGAAAATAATTCATTCTTTACTATAAAATTATGTAATTTATTTTGGTTGTAAAATTATAAACATATTTTTACCTTCTAGCAAAGGCTTTTTCTCTGGAACAGACACATCTGAAAGCTCTTCAATAAATTTATTTAAGATATTTTCACCAAGTTTTACATAGTTTAATTCTCTACCACGAAAACGAACTGTAATCTTAACTTTTGAACCATCTTCAATAAATTTTTTAGCATTTTTACATTTGAAATTAAAATCGTGTTCTTCAGTATTAGGTGTAATACGTATTTCTTTAATTTCAAAAGTTCTTTGTTTTTTCTTTGCTTCCTTTTCTTTTTTAGCTTGTTCAAATTTATATTTTCCATAGTTCATTATTTTGCAAACTGCTGGTTTATTATTTGGAGCAACTAAAACCAAGTCTAATTCTTTTGAACTTGCTAAGTCCAAAGCGGCACTTGTTTTCATAACTCCAAGTTTTTGACCATCATCAGAAATAACTTGAACTTCACTACAACGAATCTGTTCATTGATAAGTAATTCTTGTTTTATAAAAAACACCTCCATATAAAAAAACTTGTCATAAGACAAGCCAATCCACATAATATTAGACAATAAAATATCAACCTTTCTCCATAAGATAAGGTGAGAAGTGGATGACTTCTTCTTAATTATTTATTAATCAACAGCTAATATAATACAATAAATTAAAAAAAATGTCAACACTTTTATTGACTTTTTTTAGAAAATGTATTAAAATATTGAAGTATTGTAAAAATATGTTTTAATTCATAGAATTATTTTCCGGTAGTTTTAATTTTATTAATTAAATACATATATAAATTATAGGAATGAATGGAGGATTTATTACCATGAATAACACAACATATAGTGTAAAGAAAAGTGAAATCGAAAGTAAATGGTATATAATTGATGCAGAGAACAAGCCATTAGGTAGAGTAGCAACAGAAGCTGCAAAATTATTAAGAGGAAAACACAAACCAACATTTACACCAAACTTAGATGTTGGAGATCATGTTATAATAATTAACTGTGACAAAATAAAATTAACAGGAAATAAAATGAATGACAAAATTTATAGACATCATTCAGGATATATTGGAGGAATGAAAGAAATTACAGCAAAAGAAATGATGCAAAAAAGTCCAGAAAAAGTAATGATGCTTGCAATAAAAGGAATGTTGCCACATAACAGTTTAGGAAGACAACAATTAAAGAAAGTAAGAATATATGTAGGAAGTGAACACGAAAACCAAGCACAAAAACCAGAAATGTGGAATTTCTAATAATTTGTAAAAAAGAGAATGAAAATTAAACTGAATATATAAAAATATAAAATAGGAGGAAAGTTAAATGGCTAAAGCAAAATCTGAAAACATAGTATTTTGTGGAACAGGAAGAAGAAAGAGTTCTATAGCAAGAGTAAGACTTACAGAAGGAACAGGAAAAATAACAATAAATGGTAAAGATATAGAAGAATATCTTGGATTAGATACTTTAAAAGTAATAGTAAAACAACCATTAGTAGTAACAAATACAACAGACAAATATGATGTTGTTTGTAAAGTAATTGGGGGAGGGACAGCAGGTCAAGCAGGAGCTATTCGTCATGGAATAGCAAGAGCACTAAATGATGCAAATGCAGAATATAGACCAATATTAAAAACTAATGGATTTTTAACAAGGGACTCAAGAATGAAAGAAAGAAAGAAATACGGAATGAAGAAGGCGAGAAAAGCTCCTCAATTCAGCAAAAGATAAAAACAAGCTCATTTGGGCAGAAGGTCAAAAACCTTATACAAAGCGGTAATCATTGGTATTACTGCTTTTCTTTTATTTATACAAAAGTCATTAAAAGCTGATAAAAGCTGTCAAAAACTACTGCATAATATACACACAATATACAAATTTAAAAAAGGAGGTCATTTTTTATTAACTAACCTCTTTACTTTTTCCTTATAAAAAATCCATAAATTTGTACTTTTTAACATAATGTGGTATAATATTATTAAGTATGGGATTTCCAAAGTAAAATTTCCTATATGTATGTATCTAATAATTATTATTGTAATACAAATTTTAGGAGGAAAATTCTATGAGAACAGTAACAAATTCGTTTTATTGTATGAAAGGTGTTAAATATGATGAGACAAAGTATCGTGACCTTGATGGGAATATTGTAAAGATTAATCCTATGGAAAAGCCTTATAGTTATGATACATATGTAATCTATAAATCACCTTTTTTCAAAAAAACTGATACTGAATATTGTTTTGGCAGTGGTCCTTGTAATTCAGAGGAGAATGTTAATGCCCTTAGTCAAATGGGGCTTAAACTTTATGGTGCATACTATGAGAGACTGTGCTGTGAAAACCATCAGCAAGTTGAAACTTTCCTAAGCATTATTATGGGAAGAAAAGTAAAATGTACAGCAATTACAAAAGGTTGCTATGGAGATGGCAATCCTCGTTATACTGCATATATCCAGTAATAGTTCTCAAAACGAAAAGGGTAATATTGTCATTTTTGATGATGTTACCTTTTTCATTTATTATCTTTTATTTTTTTTGCCAATAGGGACGGAGAATTATGCCAATAGGGACGGAGAATTATGGCAAAATATTGCCATAATTCTCCGTCCAGTGAGAATAAGTTAAGTACACTTTATAAAAATTTTATTTATAGACAGCTTTAGCAGATATAAAATTATAGTTCTAAAAGTAGTGAAATTAAATTTTAGGAGGTTTTAGTTATGGTAGAGATAACTTATCACAAAGAGGGAGATTTTTTCGTTCCTGACTTATATTTGGAAAAGGAGAATTACGAAAATGGTTATATTATTGGAAAATATGGGAATTTAAGATTAGAGTATTTGAAAAATCACAAAAAAGCTGAATATATAATAATGTTTATGAACAATACTTTAAGAAAACATATTGTAGAAACTGACAAACAAGCTAAACAAAGATTTGAAATACTTATGAAACAAATGCTAGAAAAAAATCCCATTGATGAAAACTTAAAAAATACTGACCCTTTAAAATGGACAGGACTTATGAATAATTATAAGCATTCAGTTGAAGAAATTATATTTAAAGAATTAGTTTATTGCTAAAATTAATATGAGAAATCCTTTTTTTGAATTGGATTTCTCACTAATTTATTTATTTTCTTCATTACTATCTTTTTCATGTTGCAAATTAAATATTGTCTTTTGATTTTCGATTTCTGCCCTTAATTCATCTTCAGTTGGTAGATATAATTTATATTTTGAAGTAAATAGTTGCTCATTACCTTGTAAAATAGAGTATTTCGCTATATCTGCATCCGTTTCTGAACATAGTAAAATTCCAATTGTAGGATTATCTTCTTTAGATTTTTTAAGTTCATCGTACATTCTTACATACATATCCATTTGTCCAACATCTTGATGCGTTATCTTTTTAGTTTTTAAATCAATTAACACAAAACATTTTAAAATATAATTGTAAAAAACTAAATCTATATAGTAGTCTTCTTTCTCTGTATGAATATGTTGTTGTCTTGCTACAAAAGCATAGCCTTTTCCGAAGCTCCATTAAAAATTTTTGCAAATTATTTATTATGCTTGTTTCTAATTCTGTTTCAGTAAACTCACTATCTAATGAATAACCTAAAAATTCTGCTATTACTGGATTTTTTACAAATTCTAATTTTTTCAATAAATAATGTTCTCTATTTTTTTCTTGCATTTCTTTTATTACAGGTTCTTTAACTTGTGATTTTAAAAGTCGATAATAGTATTGAGTATCAATATTTCTTTGTAGTGTTCTTGTACTCCAAGTTTGCTCAAATGCTTCTTTTTCATACCAATCTCTAGCTTGTTTATCAAAAACTTGTAATAAAGTTCTATAATGTGTCCAAGATAATAACATTCCAGATTGTCGACTCAATGCGTCGACAATTTGTGGAAAATTTTTATAAAAATTTAAAAATCGATATAAATTGCTTCTATCAAAACCCTTTCCATATTCTTTTGTCAGTTCTTTAGACAATTTTTTAATTACTTCTATACCATAGTCTGCTCTATCTTTACCTTTTAATTCTTCTTCTGCAATTCTATATCCAATTAACCAGTTTCTTTCTACTAAAGCCATATTAACTGATTGATAAGCATAATTCTTTGCAGAATCAATAATAGAGCAAACATCTTCTAATACATTATCTGTATTTTGATATTTAATAATCATGGAATTGTTATTTTTCTTTTCTAAATCCATTATTTACCTACTTTCTATTTAGTATTTTTATTCTTTAAATCAGATAAAACATAAAATTTTATGTGACACATTTTTTATACTATATCAAATTTTTAATTTTCACTACTTTATAACCTCGTATTTTAAATTGATGTATGAATCTTCTAATATATTACATTCAATTAATTTTAAAGCTTTTAGTTTATTCAATTCTTCTACTTCTTTAATTGCTTTTCCATCAATCAATGTGTTAGTATTAGCTCCTCCAACTAAAAGAGGTGCAATAACAACATTTACATAGTCAATTAAATTGTTTCTCAAAAATTCTCCATTTAATGTTCCACCAGATTGAATTGTTATCTTTTCGACACCATAATCTTTTTTTAAATCTTTCATTAATTTTAATAAGTCTATATCATCATAGTATAATACTTCTAAATTATCAAACTTATCTAATAATTTGTATGCAGGATGTTGTTTATTGTCTGTTACAATAAAAGTTTTTTCTGTCCAATTACATAAATATTCTATTCCTTTTTCATTTAAATGTGGTTTCCTATCTAATATTACAAATCTAACTTCAACCTTCTTTGGTTTTTCATTTCTTTCATTTATTCCTATTTTCGCCATTACTCTACCAGTATTCAAAGAATACCAGTCAGTTGTTTGCTCGATTTCATAATACTGATGTAGTCCCTCTTTTACGCCATCTATTTTGCACCAATCCTTATCTGGATCTAATTTGTCGCTATCACCACTATTAATTTTTCCATCTAATGACATTAGCATAAACAATGTATTTATTGGAATATCATAAATCGGTTTTTCATAACAAAACCAGCTAATATCATACATGTTCGTTTCTCCACAAGACTTATAACCTAATTTATTATATATTGATAATGCAGATGGATTTGTTTTACTTACTAAAAAATGTATACCATCAAATCCTCTTTTTTTAACATCATTCTCAATATATTTTACCAATTTTTTAGCCAATCCTCTGTTTTGAAACTCCTTTAATACACCTATTCTCGCTAAATCACAAGGTTGTTTTATATCTCTGCTCCAACAGGTTAAATCTTCAAGTTCAGTATCTTTTCCTGCAGCTGCTACAGCAATTATTTTATTTTTATCACACATAACATATAACGATTTTTTGCTAATATCATTTCTTATATCTTCCATTGAAGGATATTCTTCACTCCAAGTACATCCTAGTGTTCCTATTAATGAATGATATATTTCTAATATTTCATTTTCATCTTTACTATTTGCCATTCTTATATTTATATCCATTCTTAATCTCCTTATTTTCTTTTTAAAAGCTTTTCAATAAGTAAATTATATCATGTTTTTCAATTTTTTCAACTGAATTTCCCATATTTCTTGACATTTACATAAAAAGATGATATATAGTATGTGTATTCTATAGTACACTGAAAAATTAATAGACACGAAACACGGTTAATAAAGTGGTACAATAAGTTATTCTCCCACTTCCGATACATAGAGAATTAAGATTTGTAATAAGCTTATTAACCCAATGCGGTGAAATATATTTGGCTGGTTTAGAATGAATAATATGTAAAATGTCCAGCAGTGGTTAAGACCGATTAGCATGTTTCAAGTAAAACTCACTACTTTGCAAAAAAAATTGCAATATTAGTAGTTTTATTTGTTGTGCCTAATGGGTCTTTTTGTTATGTTAAAAAAGACTATATAGGTATTGCTCTATATTCTTACAAAGCATAGCAGAAAGATACTGAAAAAATTTTATGCTAGGTAGCAGAAAAATTTTTCAGTAGTCAAATTAATATTTGAACGGAAGTGATAAAATATTCTTTTGCATTGGCGAAGCCAAGCATAGATTATCTATCGTAAGATTAGATAATTTATGAGCCCTCCGCAAGGAGCCCACGACATCTTTCCAAAACGAAGTTTTGAAAGTGTCATAGTGGGTTACATACTTTCTAAAAGAAAGTTATGTAACAGCTCCCTTCGGTCGCTTGCTTGCTACCTACAGAAAGGGAAATATATTGGACAAGAACAAAACAAATTATTCAGTAGCTAGAGTAGAAACTTATACTAAAACAAGTATAACTAAAGCTGAACGACACAACGAAAGAAAAAATAAGTCATATTCTAATATGAATGTTGATTTATCTCAAACACCAAATAATATTCATTACAAAAGATGTGAAACTACCTACAATGAAAAGTTAAAAGAACTAATTGACAGTAAACAAGTATCATTAAGAGGTTTAAGAGATAATGCAAAACTTTTTGATGAACTCATATTTGATATTAATTCTGACTATTTTGAAAAACATGGTGGTTATGAATTTGCAAAAGAATTTTACGAAAGAGCTTTTCACTTTGCTGAAGAAGAAATGGGAACTGATAACATTATATCAGCAGTCATGCATGCAGATGAACTAAACACAGCTTTAACAGAAGAATATGGTAAACCTATCTATCATTATCATTTGCATGTTGTAGCACTTCCTGTTGTAAGAAAAGAAGTAAAATGGACTAAAAAGTGTAAAGATAAATCTTTGATAGGAACTACAAAAGAAGTAATAAATCAAGTAAGCCATAGTAATAAATGGAAATCTGAACAAGTATTAGATAATCAAGGAAAACCTGTATATGATAAAAAAGGAAATGCAGTTCTAATAAAATCATATAGTCTATTACAAGATAGATTTTTTGAGTATATGTCTGATAGTGGTTATAAAGACTTTATTCGTGGTGTGAAAGGCAGTAATCAAGAACATTTAAGTGACTTGCAATTTAAAATAAAGAAAGATACTGAAAGGCTAGAAAACATTACAAATAAAATTGAAGAAAAGGAATCTTCTTATAATTCCTATATGAAATATGATAAGCAAATTGAAGATATTTCTTCTTTAGGAAAGCAAAAGATATTTTCTAAAAAGATTGAACTAGAACAAGAAGACTACGAAATTTTAACTAAATATGCTAAAAAAGGAATTGTAGCAGATAAAGAAATATATGAGCTTAATAATAGAATTGATAATTTAAGAAATGCAGTAGATAAATGGAAATCTCTATATGATAATATTGTAGAAAAAACAAAAGATTACTTCCATGCTATAAAACTTGCACCACAAAAGGTTACAAATTTCTTTAAAGGGCTATTTGATAAAGAAAAACAAGATGAATTAGAAAGACAACGACTTGAACAAGAAAAAATACAAGCTGAAAGAAAAGCTCGTGAAGAAGCTAAAGAAAAAGCAAGACTTGAAAAGCAGAAATTGAAGAACTCTCCTGAATACAAAAAAAGGAGGGCTGACAGAGATGCAAGATAATGAAAAAATATATAAAATTGAACTAACTAATGAAGAATATAAGGTTTTAGAGAATTTAAAAACTGAATTTTGTAATAAGCTCTCTAAAATGAGCAATAAAGAAATTACAGAATATTTAAAAAGTTTTTATCCAGAGCAAAATTTGAACTTTGAAAAAGAAATAAAAGGAATAACTTATAAAGTAAACACTTACTTTAATATTGATTCTGAATATACCATATTACAAAGACTTTTAAGAATTTTTGAAAAATAACATTTTAGTATTGAAATTTATGCTTGGAATATGGTATATTATGACTACTACAGAAGTAGTAACTATAATTTTATATCGTATTTCAAGCTGTCTGATGAAAGGAGTAAATAATGAAACAGCTAGAAAACGATAAAATAACAGCTTTATACTGTCGTTTATCAAGAGATGATGAACTTGCAGGAGAAAGCAATAGTATAAAAAATCAAAAATTAATTTTAAGTAAATATGCAGAAGATAACAAATTTCAAAATATTAGGTTCTTTGTTGATGATGGGTATTCTGGAACTACTTTTACAAGACCTGCCTTTATGGAAATGATGGAACTTGCTGAAAATGGAAACATTAGTACAATAATAGTAAAAGACCACTCAAGACTTGGAAGAAATAGACTTGTTGTAGGACAACTTCTTGAAGAAGATTTTGTAAAACTTAATATAAGGTATATTGCTATAATGGATAATATTGATAGTAGCAAAGGCTTAAATGACTTCTTGCCTATTCAAGATTGGTTTAATGAAATGCACGCTAAAAATACAAGTCAAAAAGTTAGAGCAGTTCTTAAAAGTAAAGGCGAATCAGGAATTTCACTTGCTAATAATATTCCTTATGGTTATAAAAAAGATGAAAATGATAAAACGAAATGGATTGTAGATGAAACATCAGCAGAAGTTGTAAAAGAAATATTTAACCTATTTATTCAAGGATATGGAACATGCGAGATTGCTAGAATACTTAAAGAACGAGAAATAATGACACCAGCTGAATACTTTGTAAGTATAGGAAGAACATTCCCCACTAAAATACAAACATTTAAACACCAATGGAATGCTACAACAGTAGCAAGTATTTTAGATAGACAAGAATATATTGGAGATACTGTCAATTTTAAATATACTGTTCGTTCTTATAAAGATAAAACTAAGGTTAATCTTCCAAAAGAAGAATGGAAAATATTTAAGAATACCCATGAGCCAATTATTGATGAATATACTTGGAACATTGCACAGCAATTAAGAAATAACAGAAAAAAGCCTACAAGGTCAGGCAAGAAAAGTATTTTTTCAGGATTACTATTTTGTTACGATTGTGGTAAAAAACTATACTTTCAATCACCTGTTACTGACATAAACGCAAAAGACCATTACAGATGTTCAAGTTATAAGAAAAATATTTCTTTGTGTACTTCACACTGGATTACAGATGAAGTATTGCAAGTTCTTGTTTTAGAAAATATACAAAAAGTAGTTTCTTATATGAAAAATTTTGAAGATTTATTTATAAAAGAACAATTACAAAAATCTACACAAGATGAGCTAAAACAAATTGCTAAAAATAAGAAAGAACTTGAACAAGCAAAGAAAAGAATTGTTGAAATTGATAACTTATTTATGCACATTTACGAAGATAATATATCTGGAAAGCTAACAGATGAAAGATTTAGAAACTTATCTCTTAATTATGATAAAGAACAAAAAGAGTTAAAAACAAAGATTGAACAATTATCAAAGGAAATAGACAATACTGAAAAGAAAACTACTGATTTAACACAATTTATATCTAATGTTAAGAAATATACTGAAATAACAGAACTAACACCAGAGATACTAAATGAGTTAATAGAAAAAATATTAATTCATCAAACAGAAAAAGTTAATGGTAAAAAAATTCAGGAAATAGATATATATTATAGAGGTGTTGGCATAATTTCTTTTCCAGTTAGTTTAGAAGATATGACAATGGTAATTGAAAAAATGTTAAACAAAAGAATATCAGCTTAAATATTAAAATAAGCTATTTTATAGGGAGAATATTTTAGTGTACTTAACTAAAGCGTTCTCCCTATTGGCATTTGGCATTTGGCAGACACAGAACCTGCACCTACATAAATAGCCTTTTCATAAATTGAATAAATTTATTATACCAAGTTTCTTTTTTGTACTCTACCAAAGTTTTGGTTTCTTCGGCTTCTTCAATTTTTCTTGCTTTAAATATGTTATCACATTTATATTTCTCTTGCTTTTCTAATTCTAATTTATATAAATCACGTTTTTCTTGTTCTTTTATTTTTTCTTTTTGCTCTTTGGTTGCCCAGTAATCTCTAAAAAGTATAGCTAGTACAATCTTTGCTTTCTCTGATAAATTTTGTTGTTCAAATTGTTTGTTATCATCTATCTTAAAATTATAAGTGGTATCCATATTATCCATATAATATTTCAATATATCTTTTGGAATTTTATTAATATCTTTTTTTGGTACATACTTTAAAACTTCTACAACTTCTGTATATGCCATTTTATGTTCTTTTGTGATTTCCATATAAATTAGCCCCTTCCTAAAGAATTCTTTTGTTGTATTTGCGTATTAGCTCTAATATTTTCCTCGTGTTTTTTCTCTGATGTTTTTCTTTGTTGTACTAAAGTTCCTTTACCTATTTCTTCTGGAGTAAATACTACACGTTCTCTTGTATGATCTAATACTATTACCATATTGTCCTTACTTAATATTTTTTGTGCGTCTAATGCCTCTTTTGTTGATTTCATAACTTCATCACCGAATAATAATGCATTTTTATCTTGTTCCTGTTGTGATGCTTGATTTTCTAACTTTTTCATTTCCTCTACAGTTATATGCAATTGGGCTTTTCCTAATATTCGTTTCGCTTCTTCGGCTTCTTTTGTTGGTTTCATAACTTCATCACCAAATAATAATGCGTTTTTATCTTTCTCTTCCTGTGCTGCTTGTTTTTCCAATTCTTTCATTTCTTCTAAATTTATAATCAATTGGGCTTTTTCCAATATTCGTTTTGCTCCTTCAGCTTCTTTTGTTGGTTTCATAACTTTATCACCAAATGCTAATGCATTTTTATCTTCCTCTTGTTCTGCTGCTTGTTTTTCTAGCTCTTTCATTTCTTTTACAGTTATATGCAATTTTGCTTTTCCCAATATTCGTTTTGCTTCTTCAGCTCTTTTGGTTGACCTCATTATTACTTTATCACTAAATGCTGATGCATTTTTATCTTCTTCTTGTTCTGCTGCTTGTTTTTCTAGTTCTTTCATTTCTTCTACAGTTATAATCAGCTCTGCTACGTCTAATATTTGCTTTGCTTCTTTTGCTTCTTGAGTTGGTTTCATAACTTCATCACCAAATGCTAATGCATTTTCATCTTTCTCTTGTTGTGATGCTTGGTTTTCTAACTCTAGCAGTTCTTCTACAGTTATATACAATTTTCCTTTGTCTAATATTTGTTTTGCTTCCTCAGCTCTTTTAGTTGGTCTCATTACTTCATCATCAAATACTGAAGCCATTTCATCTTTCTCTTTCTCGTTTGCTTGTTCTATTAATTCTATAATATCTTTGAATTTATTAGCCATATATGTATTCCCTCCTATTTATATTTTATCAATAATTATTTACAGTTTTATAAATAATTACCTATCTCTATTTTCGATTTTAATATTGTTATTCAAATTTGTCAAGCAATGTAGGAAATTTGCCAGGGAAATTTGCCTAGATGTTTTTTGTATAATGTTGCAGTTATAAGTTCAATATGATAAAATGAAATAGTAAAGAGAGGTTAAATATATGAATTTAGTAGATTTTAGTAATGCAAAAGAAATATATCAAAAGTATGGAGGAGCAGGTAAGAAAAAGACGCTCATTTTAGATAATATCCAATATCTAGTAAAGTTCCAAAATCCTGTAAGAAAAAAAGGAAAGAATATTCAAATATCATATGTAAATAGTGTTTACTCAGAGTATATAGGAAGTAAAATTTTTGAAAGTGTAGGAATTTCAACACAGGAAGTAATATTAGGAAAATATAATGATAGAATAGTATGCGCATGTAAAGACTTTATGGTAGAGAAAAATAAAATTATTGATGAGGAAAGTGGTGAAGTTAAACTTATAGAATTCGAAGAATGGAGTAAAGCACAGGAATTAGATGATACATTAACAATGGACATAGAAAGTATTTATAGATCACTTGAAAATGTATTTAAATACTTTCCTGATAATTTGAACATTGAAACAATAAAAGAAAAATTTTGGCAAATGTTTGTAATAGACTTTTTTATAGGAAACACAGACAGACATAATAACAACTGGGGTTTTATTTATTATGAGAAACAATTAGATACTAGATGCGTAAATATGGAGTTTGCACCAATTTTCGACTGTGGGAGTTGTTTAACACCAATACTTACAGATGAACAAATGGAAGCGATTTTAAATAATACTGGAGAATTAAATAATTATGTAAAAAATGCATACTCTGCAATAATGGAAAACAATAACAAAATACATTCATATGAATATATTAAATCTTGCAAAAATAAATATTGTAATGAAGCATTAAAGCTATTGTTTCCCAAGATTAATATGAAATATATAGAAGTTTTAATTAATGAAATGCCTATAAATAATATACGAAAGCAATTTTATATTACTATTTTACAAAAACGTTATGAACTATTAAAACAAATCTTAATAACCATTAAATAATTGTATATATTCCTTTACAACATCCTTAAAGATGAATTTTACTTTATCAGCAGTATCACTAACTTCAGAGTGAGACAGATCCTTTGCTTTACAGTCTTCTGTAGTAATTCCAGCTGCCATATTAGTTATACAAGATACTCCGACGATTCTCATACCACAGTGTTTTGCTACAATTGCTTCTGGGACAGTGGACATACCTACAGCATCAGCTCCTAAAACACGTAAAGCTCTAATCTCAGCAGGAGTTTCATAAGATGGACCTTTCATATATGCATATATACCACTTTTTGCTCTATTAGTATGAGTATTTATAATATCAAATAATTTCTTAGATAAATCAACATCATATAATTGAGACATACTAGGAAATCGTGTTCCAAACTCATCTAAATTTTTACCTCTTAAAGGAGATAATGCAAAAAAAGACAACTGGTCATTAATAACCATTAAATCTCCACATTTAAAATCTAAATTAATTCCACCAGCAGCATTAGTAAGCAATATATCATTAATACCTAGTAATTTAAAAACTCTAATAGGGAAAGTGACCTCATCTAAATTATAGCCTTCATAATAATGAAATCTACCATTCATAGCAATTATAGAAACACCAGATATTTTCCCAACCAACAGTTCACCAGCATGTCCAGAGACTGTAGAAACAGGGAAACCAGGAATATCTTTATAATTAATAGTAATTAAATCTTCAAAATCTTCACGTAAAACGCCAAGCCCAGAACCTAAGACAATTGCAATCTTAGGAGAAAGTGAGCCTATTTTATTTTTTATATAATCAGATGCTTTTTTATAATCTTCTAATTCCATATTTAAATCCTTTCATAAATATTTTTCTAATTATAGCATATAAAATTATATAATATCAAGGAAAATTAATTATATGCCAGGGAAATATTAAGAAATTATAGATTTTGATTTTATAATGTGATAGAATTTCTTTATAAAATTGTAGAAAGAAGGAGAGATTATGATAGAATTTACAAAAATGGAAGGGTTAGGAAACGATTATGTATATATAGATTGTACACAAATGACGGAAGAAGATATAATAAATATCTCAAAATATGCAAAAAGGATAAGCGATAGGCATTTTGGAGTAGGTTCAGATGGGTTAATATTGATATGTAAAAGTAATGTAGCAGATTTTAAAATGAAGATGTTTAATTCAGATGGAACAGAAGCAGAAATGTGTGGAAATGGAATAAGATGTGTAGCAAAATATGTGTATGATAATGAATTAACTAAAAATAAAAATATAAAAATAGAGACATTAGCAGGAATAAAAGAAATTCAAGTAAAAGCCATAGATGGAAAAGTAGAAGAAGTAACAGTAAACATGGGGAAACCAATTTTAGAACCAGAAAAAATTCCAGTTATAGCAAAAGAAACACCCGTAACAAATTTAAAAATAAAAGCAGAAGATAAAGAATTCATATTTACATGTGTATCAATGGGAAATCCACATGCAGTAACAGTTATTGAAGATATAGAAAAACTTAATATTGAAAAATATGGAACAATATTAGAAAATGATAAGCATTTCCCTAAAAAAGCAAATATAGAATTTATAGAAATAGTAGATAGAAAACATATAAAAATGAGAGTATGGGAAAGAGGAGCAGGAGAAACTTTAGCATGTGGGACAGGAGCTTGTGCAGTATGTGTAGCAGCAACACTAAATAATCTTGTAGAAAAAAATCAAGAAATAGAAATACAATTATTAGGAGGAAAATTAAAAATTGAATGGAAAGATAGTATATATATGACAGGTCCAGCCAAAACAGTATTTACAGGAAAAACTTTTATATAAATATATACAATAAAATCAAATTATGGTATAATATTTCCATTAAGAAACATAGAAATATAAATAAAATGGAGGAAAAATAGATGCAAAATGTATTTGATATTTTAGAACAAAGAGGATACATAGAACAATTAACACATGAAAAAGAAATGAGAGAATTATTTGAAAAAGAAAGTGTGAGTTTTTATATAGGAATCGACCCAACAGCCAATAGTATGCATATTGGACACTTTGTTGCATTAATGGTAGCATCAATACTACAAAAAGCAGGACATAGACCTATAATTTTAATGGGTGGAGGAACAGCAGCAATAGGGGATCCATCAGGAAGAACAGACTTAAGACAAATGCTTACAAGAGAGCAATTAGATGCAAATGTTGAAGCAATAAAAAAACAAGCAGAAAGATTTGTATCATTCGAAGGAGAAAATGCAGCAATAATAGTAAATAATAAAGACTGGCTTTTAGACTTAAATTATATAGACTTTATGAAAGAAATTGGAAGTAAATTTACAGTTGCAAAAATGATATCACAAGAATGTTATAAAAATAGATTAGAAACAGGGTTAACATTTTTCGAAATGGGATATTTACTACTTCAAAGCTATGACTTTTTATATTTACATGATAAATATAATTGTAAAATGCAGATAGGTGGAAATGATCAATGGTCAAATATCATTGGTGGAGTAGAACTAATAAGAAAAATAGGGACAGAGGATTCTTATGGGTTAACTTTCAAACTTTTAACAAACTCAGAAGGTAAAAAAATGGGAAAAACAGCTAAAGGTGCACTATGGCTAAACCCTGAAAAAACATCACCATATGAATTTTATCAATATTGGAGAAATGTAGCAGATACAGATGTTAGAAAAATATTGAGTTTACTTACATTTTTACCAATGGAAGAAATAGATAGACTATCATCATTAGAAGGAGAAAAAATAAATGAAGCGAAAAAAACTGCAGCATATGAAATAACAAAATTAATACATGGTGAAGAGGAAGCAAAAAAGGCAGAAGAAGCAGCAAATGCATTATTTTCAGGAAATGGAAATACAGAAAATATGCCTACTACAAAAATTGATGATACTAATATATCAATAGTTGATGCTCTTGTATTAACAGGAATTGCACCATCTAAAGGACAAGCAAGAACATTGATTTCACAAGGGGGAATTACATTAAATGACGAAAAAATCGATGACATCAATTATAAATTATCTGATGATGATTTTAAAGAGGGGTATGCAATTATTAGAAAGGGCAAAAAAATATATCACAAAATTGAAAAATAATTGCCCTATGGCGTTGTTGTTCTGCAAAAGGAAATCCTCGACGTACAAATAGTACGCCTCTGGTATTTCTTTTTTGAACGCCTAGCCATAGAACAATTCTTTTCCAATTCAATATTTATATAAAACATATTGTAATAAAATAAAGAAAGGAATGGTAGAAAGAATGGTCAAAAGAATTTATGTTCAAAAAAAAGAAGGATTTGATATTGAAGCAAAGGGAGTTATAGCAGATTTAAGAGAAAGTTTACAATTAAAAGGATTACAAAATGTAATAATACTTAATAGATATGATGTAGAAGGACTAACAGAAGAAGTATTTGAAAAAGCAAAAAACACAGTGTTTTCAGAACCACAAGTAGACATACGTTTTGAAGACAATTATTCGTTTAATAAAGCTGATAAAGTATTCGCCATAGAATTTTTACCTGGGCAATTTGACCAAACAGCAAATTCATTAGTAGAATGTTTACAAATAATTGCTGGTGGAGGTATAAAACCAATTGCTAGAACTGCAAAAGTATACATATTATCTGGAGAAATCTCAGATGAAGAATTAAATAAAATCAAATCATACTTAATAAATTCTGTTGACTCAAGAGAAGCTACTTTAGATAAATTCGAAAAATTAGAGGATGAAGCCATTATTCCAGAAGATGTACAAGTTGTAGAAGGATTTATTTCTATGACAGATGAAAATGTAAAAGAATTCTATGAAAAATATGGATTTGCAATGGATATGGCTGATTTAAAATTCTGCCAAAAATATTTCAAAGAAGAAGAAAAAAGAGAACCAACAATTACTGAAATGAAAATGATAGATACATATTGGTCAGACCATTGTAGACATACCACCTTCTTAACTCATTTAGAAATCATAGATATAAAATGGGACTTATTACAAAAAATATATGAAGATTATCTAAAAACTAGAGACTATGTATATGAAAACAAAAAAGCAAAAGATATATGTCTAATGGATGTTGCAACAGTAGCAGTAAAAGAATTAAAGAAAAATGGAATATTGAAAAACTTAGATGAATCAGAAGAAATAAATGCATGTAGTATAAAAGCAAATATATTAGTAGATGGAAAACCAGAAGAATACCTAATAATGTTCAAAAACGAAACACATAACCATCCAACAGAAATTGAACCATTTGGTGGAGCAGCAACTTGTTTAGGTGGAGCAATTCGTGATCCATTATCAGGAAGAACATATGTATACCAAGCAATGAGGGTAACAGGTTGTGGAGATCCAAGAAAATCAGTACAAGAAACACTACCAAACAAATTACCACAAAAAAAATTAACAAATGAAGCAGCACGTGGATATAGTTCATATGGTAACCAAATAGGACTTGCAACAGGTGGAGTATATGAAATATATAATGAAAAATATGTAGCAAAAAGATTAGAAGTCGGAGCACTAATAGCAGCAGCACCTGCTGAGAATGTAGTAAGAACAAGTCCAATACCAGGAGATAAGGTAATACTATTAGGTGGAAAAACAGGAAGAGATGGTTGCGGAGGAGCAACAGGATCATCAAAAGTACAAAATAGTAGTTCACTTACAACCTGTGGTGCAGAAGTACAAAAAGGAAATGCACCAGAAGAGAGAAAAATACAAAGATTATTTAGAAATCCAGCAGTTACAAAATTAATAAAAAGATGTAATGACTTTGGAGCAGGAGGAGTTTCTGTAGCAGTAGGAGAACTAGCAGATGGATTAGTAGTAAACCTTGATAAAGTACCAAAAAAATATGAAGGATTAGATGGAACAGAACTTGCTATTTCAGAATCCCAAGAAAGAATGGCAGTTGTAGTATCAAAAGAAAATGCAGAAAAGTTTGTTAAACTTGCAGAAGAAGAAAACCTAGAGGCAACAATAGTTGCAGATGTAGTAGAAGACAAAAGAGTAAAAATGTATTGGAGAGGAAAAACTATAATAGATGTAAGTCGTGAATTCTTAAATACAAATGGAGCAAAACGTAGTACAAATGCAACAATAGTAAAACCAGACTATTCAAAATCTTATTTTGAAAAAGAAGAATCAAAAGACATAAAAAAAGACTGGATAAAAACAATAACAGACTTAAACTGTTGCTCACAAAAAGGGTTAGTAGAAAGATTTGATAGTACAATAGGCTCAGGAACTGTATTAATGCCATTTGGAGGAAAGGAACAATTAACACCAGAAGAAGGAATGGTAGCAAAAATACCAACATTAAATGGATATACAGACACAGGAACTATAATGACATATGGATATAATCCAGATATAGCAATCTGGAGTCCTTTCCATGGTTCTGTTTGGGCAATAATAGAATCAGTATCAAAATATGTAGCATTAGGTGGAGACTACAAAAATGCATGGTTAACATTACAAGAATATTTTGAGAAACTAGGAAATGATGAAAAAAGATGGGGCAAACCATTATCTGCATTACTAGGAGCATATCTAGTACAAGAAAGACTACAAATAGCAGCAATAGGTGGAAAAGACAGTATGTCAGGAAGCTATAACGAATTAGATGTACCACCAACACTCGTTTCTTTCTGTGTAGGAACAGTAGATACTAAAAAAGTTGTATCAAGTGCTTTCAAAAAAACAAACTCTAAAGTAGTTTTATTAAAAACGAAAATAGACAAAGACTATTTACCAGACTTTGAAGACTTAAAAGAAAATTATGAATTAATACATAATTTAATAAAACGAGGAAAAATATTATCAATAAGAACGATTAGAAATGGTGGAATAGCAGATACAATAACAAAAATGTGTATAGGAAATAAAATAGGATTTCAATTTGCAAATGATAAAGAACTATTTAATCCATTGTATGGAGCATTTATAATAGAATTAAGTGAAGATATTGAAAACAATAAATTTGTAAACTTAGGAAAAACAACAAACAATCCAAATATTAAAGTAAATTCAGAGGTAGAATTCAATATAGATGAATTAATAAAATTATGGGAAGAACCATTAGAAAAAGTATTCCCAACAAAAGCCGAAGAAATAAAACAAGAAAAAGACATGAATATATTATCAGATAAAAAATCAATACTAATAGCAAAAAATAAAATTGCAAAACCAAAAGTGTTCATACCAGTATTCCCAGGAACAAACTGTGAATATGATGTACAAAAAGCCTTTGAAGACGTTGGCGGAACGGCTAATGTAGTAGTATTTAGAAATACAAAACCAAATGACATAAAAGAATCAATAGAAGAATATGCAAAACAAATAAATGAAGCACAAATAATAATGATACCAGGAGGCTTTAGTGCAGGAGATGAACCAGACGGTTCAGGAAAATTCATAGCATCAGTATTTAGAAATCCAATCTTAAGTGAATTAATACATAAGCATTTATATGAGCAAGATGGATTAATGCTAGGAATATGTAATGGTTTCCAAGCATTAATAAAATTAGGACTAGTTCCATATGGAGATATAATCGAAATGGACGACACAATGCCAACATTAACATTTAACAAAATAGCAAGACATCAATCAAAACTTGTAACAACAAAAGTTGTATCAAAACTATCACCATGGTTTAATAAGGTACAATTAGGAGAACAATTTGTAATACCAATATCACATGGAGAAGGAAGATTTGTAGCAAGTGAAAAAGTCATGAAAGAACTAATAGAAAATGGACAAATAGCAACACAATATGTAGATGAAAAAGGAAATGCAACATATGACATAAAATACAACCCTAATGGTTCAGTATATGCAGTAGAAGGAATAACAAGTAAAGACGGAAGAATATTAGGAAAAATGGGACACTCAGAAAGATGTTACACAAATGGAATTTTGCAAAATGTACCAGGAAATAAAGACCAAAAGATATTTGAGTCGGGAATAGAGTATTATAAATAAAGTACGCCAAAAGCTTGCTTTTGAGTGTAGTTTATTTATAATACGAAAAACGTGGGAAATTTGCAAAGCAAATTTCACTCGAATAGAGTATTACAAATAAAAAACAAGATCCCACAGTAAAACTGTGGGATGGTTGTAGGGAATACAATGTTTAACTTTAAGAAATTGCAATATCGCCATTGTAAAGTGGAACGAAAAGTTTAGAATTCCTTATTTTGGTGACTTTACTGCAGTCAGCCATACGAGCTATAGCATTAAAATAATGTGAATTTTCTTTCATTATTTCTGCCTTTGCTTCTAGCACAGTCATCTCTTTTCCGATATAGTATATACCAGTTTTTACTACTAGAAGCAACTTAATTGATAAAAAAATCAGGGAAATTTAGTCATATTACAAAAATATTACAAAGACCAAGAGAAGTAGGGGCGATTAGTAGGGGCGATTAGTAATCGCCCGTTTAATAAAAGAAAAATCAAAATATTGTGAGAAATTTAAAAATAATGTTATAATACAAAATGGGGGCAGAAAGGAGAATAATGGAAAATAAGTTGCCCACAAGAAAACGACTAAGAATAATAGAATATGATTATTCTAAAGAAGGAATGTACTTTATAACAATAT
>CAPYID010000022.1 GCA_948739805.1 uncultured Clostridia bacterium
ATCTCGCGTCTGCCGTATTGCTAATACGGAATTACTTTGCCCCTTATGGGCGCACAAACTATATGATTATGAACATTATCTTTATTGGTATGTGTACAAACTATAACTTGATATTTATCTCCCCATAATGCCTCAGCAAGTTCTATTCCAATTTTATTACATTTTTCTGGAGAAATCTCATTACCATTAAATGATTGTATTATATGATAGCCGAAGTCGTCCATCTTCTTTGTGAAATGATTTTTTAGTTAGCATCATTTGAGAATATGCCGTTTGTGGTAGACAATTTATTGCAGATACTAAAATACCATTTTCTGTTTTTTCTCCATTCATTGCATAGTTTATTACTGTATCTAAATTTTTCTTGATAACTTTATATTTTGTAATTGCCACTTAAATACCTCCTTTTATTTTTGTCTTGAATATATCTTTCTTTCAAATTTTAAAATAAAATCAGCTAAAGTATCTAAAATATATTTATAATCATCGTATGAAACACTGAATCTAGAATTTGCAACTCTAGCAATTTGATTTATATTATTTGCTATACCATATAAATTTCGTTGAAAAGATTTTATTTCTTCAGTTGGTTGTGCTTTTATTCTATAACCTTTAATTAAACTTCTAATAAATTCAGCTTCACTTAAACCTGCTTCTTTTGATTTTCTTTTTAATAAATCATCTTCTTTTGTATCTAACCATATTTGTTTTTTTATATTTCTTTTTCTCATAATTTTAATTCTCCTTTTTCTTTATTCATAAAAATTTGACAGTCTATTTTTATAAAAGACTGCCAGAAAAATATTTATATTTTTTAAAGGGTTTGGGAAAGAATTTCACATCAATCAGTTTTGATACAAAACTGACAAGATGTATTTATATGGGAGTATAAATGCGATGCTTGCTTTCAAAATAGTATAAAGTTCTAAAGTATCTAAAATGTATTAGAAATAGATACTTTTTTTCTATTAAGTTATAAATTTTTAGCAATTTTTTATCTAACTTTTTAGAATTTTTTCATCAAAAAAGAGAAGAAACTTTTAAATTTCTTCTCAAAATTTTTAAACATATATTAATTCTTTTAATACGATTTCCTCAGCTTGATTTTTAAAATTATTCATCATTCCTACCCAATAAAGTTGGTCAGTATTTTTCATTTCTTCTGTTAAATTACTTTGCTCTTTTAATGATTTTATAATTTCTTCTACTCTTTTTTTAGCAGTTTCTTGTATTTCTTCTAAATGTTCATTTAATTTATTATCCATAAATAAAATTGTATATTCTGCTTTTTTGTGCTTTTTTAAATATTCTAATCTTAATCGCCCATATCTATTTAAGTTAATTTTTCTTTGAGCTTCTATTACTAAATTGGGTATATAATAGTCACCTTTTCTTATATATTCAATTCCTGTTTTCTCATCAATAAATTTTTCTTTTAATTCTTTATCTTCCATAATTTTTAATCTCATTTTTCTTTAATTTTTTAAACATTACAATATAATTTATCTAGTTCTCCATCTTCATAAGTTCTTTGCTCATAATTACAAAATGAATTTCTTTTGTTGGGTATATTACTATAATTATTTTTACTATATTTATTCTTATTACATCGTAAATTCTCCGACTCTTGACTTGTAGTTTTTCCGTTTCTTGAATCGTAATTTTTACGACTCGTAATATTAGCAGTTGATATATGATTTATCTTTCCAACATAGATAATATTATTCTTTTTAAATCCCTGTTTCTTTTCATATATCAATTTAACATCTGTTAATTGTCTAAATGCTTTTGTAACTGTCTTGTCTGATAAATTTAGTTTTTCTTGTGCTTCTTTTCTTGAAAATATTAAGAATATATTTCCTTCTTCATCTATCCATTCATTTTTCATTGAAACCGATAATCTATCAAGTAATAATGAATATAGTAATTTACTATCTGAGTTTAAGTTTTTATAATAAGGATTTACAAATAGTTCTTTTGGAATTTGATAGAAAACATTTTCAAGATATTCATTTATTTTATAGGGTATAAAATCCATAGCAATAGTTCTCCTTTCAGTTTTTTAGAACAACACTGAAAGTACCTAAATATCAATAAATTTTGCTTTGCGGAAATTTGCGGAACAATCTTTTTATGAGTTTTAAAAATTGCGGAACATTTTTCTGAACAAAATAACGGAATTTTTGAGAATTTTTCAGAATGTAAAAAAATTGTGCTATTCTCTAACTTCCTTAGAAAATAGCACTTTTAAAATCTTTTGACTGTTTTCAAATTCTATGGAATTTCCTTGAAAAACGGTCTTTTTTGGTCGAGGTGGTCATTTTTATACTTTTTTGAACTTTATGCAATATATTTTAATAAACTTTAAATGTATTTATATTTGATAAAGTAACCCTACTTACATTTCATTTATATTATAAAAATTTTTGCTATTGCATTGTTTATTGCATTAAATTATATTATATTTATATTGAAAACATAGTTTAGAATGTAAAAAATAAATACTAAATAATTTTATTTTGTAATTGAATTTGGAATAAATATAAATATTTAATGTATAATAAATATTATAAAATCACAAAATAACAAACAAAAGTTTTATAAAATGTTGACAAATTTACATAACTATAATATAATATTACAGTATCATTTCGTTTATATTACGATTTGATTAAATATATTGACAAATGCTAATTATATTATAAAATCTAATATAAAGGAGGGAATTTGTATGGTGTTTGTTGAAGAATTTAACCAAGAACCATCTGAGGCAATAAATTTAGCCTTATACATTAGGAAAAAATATTTAGAATACGATAAGAACACAAATAAAAGAATAATATCTCCAATAAAATTGCAAAAGTCATTGTATTTTTTATTTGCATATTGGGGACAATATATTAGAAAAAATAAAGAGAATCAAGATAGTGTAGAAGTGAATTACTCAAACTATAATGAATTTTTATTTAATGATAGAATTGAAGCATGGACATATGGTCCTGTAATACCAAATGTATTTACAGCAGAAAAAGTTGGATTATTAGAAGATATGAAATCGGTAGAGAATTATTTAGAAGATGATTTTGTAAAAAAAGAATTTATAGATAATTTATTAAAGCAATTATTTGAGATAGATGACTTTGGCTTAGTTAGAATTTCTCATGAAGATGAATGTTGGAAAAAATATTATATAGAAAGTGATGAGAAACATGATAGAGAAATACCTAAAGAGGAAATTATAGATGAGTATTCTTCAAAGTAGGCTAGATGCAATTGAAGCTAAAAATGTGGGTAATCACTTTAAACATGAAATAAATAAGATTACTAGAAAAGGTCATGCTATAGTTAATTCAGCTCCTTTCCATTTTGAAAAATTTATATTTAATGGTAATTTACATTCAAATCATATAGAAGAAGAGAAATTTACAAATTATATAAAGAGTGAAGGAAATAATTATTTTAAAATATTACAAACTTTATTTGATAAATTATATTACGACAATTATAATTTGTTCGATGAATTTGAATTAGAGGAAAATAATTATAGTGAAATTTCACCAGAAACCTTAAGACTAAAAAGAATTATAATGAGAATAAATAATATCAAAGATATTGGAAATGTTCCAATAATAAATGAATTAATACCGATAACATATTTGAAAAAGAAAGAAAGAAGATACCAAGGCATTAGATTATTTGTAAATATTAGAGAAAATGGATATATTGATTTATATTTAATAGATTTATATCATTTAGGAATAGATGCATATGATATAAAAACTCAAACTTACAATTTGGATAGAAATTATAATTCTAATAAAGACTGTAAAGTATGTATATCTAGAATAGCAGATAACTATATACTAAAGGATTAATATATATATTAATATATAAAAATAGAGCTTGCTATTCAATACAAGTTCTATTTTTATATAATTTAGCATAGTAAGCTATAGAAATATTAGCTTTTAGTAACTTGTTACATTACTTTATGTGTATCATTACCTATTTCTGTTGCAATTTTAAAATATTAGAATTAATAGTATATTTAACATTTGAATTATAACTTATTTCTGGCATAGGTATTCCATATTATTCTTGATTTATCTTCTTATTTTCTTCTACCAAAGGTACTACTTTTATTGTATATCCTATATGATACAATATTTTAATCAAAGTTTTAGTTTGTGGAGAGTGTACAAAATTTTCTATTTTAGTAATAGCAGAGTGTTTTATTTCTAAATTTTCACTCAATTCTTGTTCTGTTAAATTAGTTTGAATTTAGTTGTTTTCTACTTTATAATATATAGTCTCATTTTCATAAAGAATTTTATTATCTCTGTCAAATATATAAAAATAATTATTATTTCCTTTTATATGTATAGTAATTTCCATTTTATTGTCATTAATCTTATAAGTAATATTTCCATTTAATTTTATTCCATCTTCACATATTATTTCTGCTTTATTTCTATCCAAAATAACTTGTATATTGTTATCAGATTTATATGTTCCATCAAACACTTTTGGTGCAAATAATATAAAAACATAAAAAGCATAAATAAATATTATAATGTTTATAATTCTATATACCCACTTATGCTTCTTATAAGTCAAGAATGAAGTAAATCCAAATATAATCCATAAAATTCCTGCAAGGAACATATTATTTACAAAACTCATTAAAACAAATAAAAATGTAAAAAGCATTTCTAATGATAATAAACCGCTTCTTAATACTTTTTTTGCAATATCAATACCTTTACTTGTATTAGTTGTTTTTGATTCAACTATGATGTCTTTTTTTAGAGCACTTTCAATTTTTTTACTATAATCAATAGAAGCACTATTATTTGTTTGATTTAAGTTTTTATCATCATTGCTATTTGTCAAATTATCTTCTTTATCATTAAATATTATAGTTTCATTATTATTAGAATCAGATTCATCATCTTCTTCAAAATTATAATATGTATTTTCACTATCTATTTCTTTATTTATTATTTCTACAAATTTTGTTAAGTACTTTGATACTTCTGCCATAATATATATGTTAGAACATTGCATTCTAAAATTAATTCCATCGTCTGATGTGATTTCTAAACCACCATAATCACATATTGGTAATTGTCTATTATTATTGAATCTCTTGTCTGGCTCTCCATTTTTATTTACATATCTCCATGTATATGAAATAATCCTTGTATCTTTAGGGACAATTCCATCTTCGACAAATCTTGAATTAAATAGATTAAAATCAAGATTGTTATATTTGCAACCTACAACTTTAAATCCATTTAGAATTATTATTCTATCTGGAGTTAAGTATATTTTTTTGCGTCCATCTGCTATGTAATAAATATCTATGTTAGACTTAATATACCAAGGAGTACCTTTAAATATATTTATAATATTTCTTGTAATAGAATTAGCTGCACCTGATGAGTATTTTATATCTGCATTTCTTACAGATGTATTTACTCTCCACATTTTTGTGTTCTTCTTCATTTCTGTTACAATAGTATTTAGAGAATTATATTTTTCTTTAGAATAAGAATCAAATTCATATTCCAAATTAATTTTTCCATATATTGCAATAATTAATTTTATTATTAATCCTATTGGTAAAGAAACTATAAGCATACAAAGGATATTTGCAATATAATTTAATGTATGTATATCTTTTATTTTCTTAAGCACAATATCATTTCTTGACATTTCATCTAAATTCTCACTAGCATAATAAGTTGTTTCTCCAATTGTAATTGCTCTTTTTTCTTCGGCTTGTATTTTTTTGGGAACACTATTTTTAGGTGTTGTTTCTATATAAGATATTCCTGTACCTGGTATTGAATATGTTCTCCTAGTTTGTCCAGCTGCAGTTTTTGTAACTCTATAACCTTTTACTCCCCAACTATAACCTATCCCAGATTTACTTAAATTGATTCTAAATCCTCCTCCAAGATTTATGCTTTTTCTATATCTCCATCCCATATTTTTTCCCTTCCTAATATTAAAATTTATTATTTAGTATTCTTTACTATAAGACTTTTTATTTTATCTTTTCTTTCTAATAATTCTCTATTAGAACTATTACTATTTATATTATCTAAACCAATTTCAACAACTCTTAATTCTTCCTCATACAACTTATATTTTCTTAAAATTTTAGCTGTTTCCTTATAAAGAGCAGGTGCATCAAATCTTTTCTCTATAGCAATATATAGATAATATAAAGCTTTTTTATCATCTTTATTTTTATAACTAAAACCTTCTAATTCTTCCTTATATCCATCTCCTCTTTTCTTTGAAGCTTCTTTAACCTCTGGCATAATAGAATCAATATAAGATATGATTTCCTCTCTAGTATATAAAATATTATTATCTTTTGCTTTATTTTGAGAAATATCTTGCTTTTTATCGGCTATTCTAATACCTACACGTTTTTGTTCCAAATCAGCTACAATTGTTCTCCAGTTTGACTTATCATTATTGGCAAGTAATTCATTAATATCCCAAACTGTAAAACTCAAATCTTTAGGTACATCATCTCTAGTTTTATATTTATGTTTGTGCATATAGATAACATATTCATTTTCATTTAATTCTTTCTCTCCTAATTCAGTTAAGACATATTTTTTTGAAAAATATTTGTCTGGTAGTTGTGAATCATCAACATTATTTTTAATGTCATTGATTAATTTTTGTTTATTTTGGTTAGTTTTAATATTAAACAAAGAAGCAATTTCTTTCAATTCATTTACTTTTAAACTACTTAATAACTCTATTTTAGTACCCCATTTAATAAATCCTCTATGTTCAAGCAATTCTAATGCATGTCCTATATCACGAATACCATAGCTAAACCACCAAAACCCAGGATATCCATTTGATGGTTTAGGATAAGTTCCATTATCACAATACTCTAGCAACAATATTTCTGCAACATATAATCCATTTGTTGATGGAAATGTAGTTTTCTTTCTTTCTTCAAAAGTAACAACTTTTTGGGCCATAGGTGTCCCTGGGTATGATTCTAAAGTATAATATTCATCAGGTTGATAAAAAGGTTTTTCATCTGAATCTATTGTGCTAGAGTCTGCATATTTTAAAGTGTTTTTTATTATGGCTTTATTATGTATTTGTAAGTTATTATCAATTTGCTTCTTTTTTAGAAAAATGTCAAATAATCCCATATAATACTACCTCCAATTTATTTATATTAATCTTATTTTTATAATAATTCCGTTTCTTAATGTCATATTATCATAAAGTACAGGATAAAATCAAGCCATATAGGAAATTTTTCGGAGGTATTATATGGCTGTTAGAAAATTAAATAATAATTTAAATGTTATTGGCGAAAATTTGAAATTTTATAGGAAAACAAAACATTTATCTCAAGCTGATTTAATGAAAGATTTAAATTTGCTAGGAATAAATATGCATAAAAATGATATTTATATGATTGAATCAAATAAAAGAACTGTAAAAGATTATGAAGTATGGGGATTTCTTAAGATTTTAGGCATCTCTTTTGAAGATTTATTTAACGGAATAGAAGATAAATTAGAAAGTTAAAGAAAAAACACTTACTTATGTAGGTGCTTTTCTTTTTAATATTATCCATTTTTATTTCTTCATATCAAAAATCGTTTAGACCATTTCTAATCGCTTTTATTCTTTTCATTATAATAAGCTATTGTCCTAAGTTCTTCTACTCTTAAGAAGTGAAATATATCGGTGTAAAGCGTATCTATATCATAATAATGATTTTTAGCTAGTTTTATTCTATCTTTTAATTCATATCCGCAAAACCGCTTCTAATTCTTCAATAATGTTTTTGGTATATTCTTCTACATCAAAATCTATTGTAGGATATAAGAGTTCTATTTTTTTAATTCTATTTAAAATGTTTTTATTAATTCGTTCTATCTTCAATTCTTTTTTCAATCCCTTCTAAACGTTCTATTATTTGTGTTTGTTCACGTATCTTCAAAGTATAATCAAGTATTGCTTTAGAAGTATTCAGCTTTACCGATTTAGGGCAATTTTCATCTTCTAGAATATCTATTAGCACATCTGTGGCTTTAATTGATGCAAATTCTAATCTTTTTAAGTTATCTTCTATGTAGATTTTTCTCAATTTGTTTATTTCATCTTTCAAGCCATTTTTAAGCCATTTATGAGCAGTCATCTCGCTAATCCCACTAATTTTAGCAGATTTAGAGATATTGTCTGCCTGCAATAGGGATAATATGAATTTAACTTGTTTTTGATTATATTTTGATAATTCTTCTGCTATTTCCATGACAATACCTCCAAATCACTATATTTTAATAAACTTTACTAAACTATACTAAAGATATAATACAAGATAAATATTAAATTTAATATTATAGATATAGAAGCAGCTATTATTAGCCTTTTACAATATCTTCTATAATCTATAACTGTATCCTTTAGTACGTGAATTGCGATATTCTCTGATGTCTGTATTTCTTCTAGAACATTATTAATATTTGTATTATCATCCATATAGTATCACCCCCTAATTTAAAATATTTTAGTTTCTAGTACGCTATATTTTACATTTTTGTTCATATTTATTATTGTACATATATACTTTTATATCTTAAATCTATTTATCTTCTAAAAGCGTCAAAATTGACTTATTAAGAATTAAAAATATAATTTATTTTATATTTCCGTATTAACAGTTTTTTAGAAAAGATTTTTACTGCTCTACTATCGGTAAATGAAATATTCCATCTTGCTCCAGAAATTAAATTATTAATGTAATATGTTTTTGTTGGATTTCCAATCTTTTTTAAAATTCTGTTATATACAGCTTTTCTGCAAGTATATATTGAAATTTCGCGATTGAAATAATCAATATTAACTGTAGATTCTTGCTCTGTATAATCTGTATCATAAAATTTATTATTCATTAATTTTACACTCTCCTTTTTTATGCTAATGTTGTTTTACATACTGTTAGTATGTTATTTTCTACACTTGGTGAACATTGTTACTTTTTATATGGTGTTATTTTCTACACTATTGAAATTACTTGTTTCTCTTACTGCTATAATGGTTTTCATCGAATTATTAGTTACTACTTAAAATTACTTTGTAGTGTGTTTTTTTCTATACCCTATATATATATCCATATAATCTAAGAATTTATAAGCTAATAAAAAGAACGGGAAGGGGAAAAGCAAAAGTAAGAAATAACAAAATTATAAAATGTAAAAATTCAAAGTTATTTTTTCTTTCTATATATTATTGGTATATATCTTATATCATTTTTAGGTATTTCAAAATCATCTTTTCCGTAATCTTTCCACAAATTAGAAAAGCCATAGATATTTGCTGTCCTCGTATTAAATCCCGATACGACTTGTTTTATAAAGCCTTTATCTATAAGTTCATCTATATCATCTCTAAAAGTTCTTAAATCACCATATAAAGTAAGTGCTTCTTTTTTAGGAATAGAAATGTCATTTTGATTTGTATCTTGATTACTATATTTCTTAAATTTCGATTTTAAATATAAATATAATCCTTGTTGCCTTAGCTTTAACTCTTTCCATGCTTTTGATTCTTGCATATCATTACATATTTTTGTAAAAGCTCCTCTTTCTGTTTTACTTTCAAAATCATAATGTGTAACTTGTCTTTTTCTACCCATAGAATCACCAACTAATACTTGCATTTACTGCAAATTTGAAGTAAAATGTATATAGATAACTTACATATGTTATTAGAAACAAGATTTTATTTTCTTTTGAAGCGGAGATAAAAGCTTGTTTCTGTTTATTTTTGAAAAACATAATATAACACCTCCTAATCATCTCTTATGCTTAAATAATCGTGCTTTTCGCTCATATATTCATTTAAAGCTTGTCTTGTAACCTTAAATGGTACTGTATATCTCTGTACGGGCAGTTGAGGGTCATTGAACATTTTTCTTACTGTATTAATGCCTATGTCATATTCTTTATGAACATCTTCAATGGTTAATAATTCATTCATACTTTGATTTTGTGTAATAAGTTTTTCTAGTAATTCATTTGTCTTTTGTTGTTCTTGTAATAATTTTTCTTCCATAATTTCACCTCCAATAGTTTTATTTGTGTACTAGACTGCAATCTTTTTCTAGTTCTTTTTTAGCCTTATTAAGCCAATATCTCTCGTTAATAGCTTTTACTTTGTCTTTGTTATTATCACGCCATTCTTTTGCTTTTTGATTTTTAATTTGTCTTGCTATTTTTTCAAGTTGTTCAATACCTTTCATATTTCTTCACCACCTCTTTTATTAAATTTATCAATATTACTATTGACATCTTAAGTTTATTATAGTATCATAATTCTATAAAGTCAACACAATAGAACTATAATTCAATAAATGTCAATTTAAGCATAGCTATATTGTTTAATAGAACAATAATTCAAATGGGGGTGATGATATGGAATTAAAATTTAAAGATAAATTAAAAAAAGAATTAGAGTTACATGGACTATCTCCAGAACAGTTAGCTAGTAATCTAGACAATACTATTAGTGGTAGAACCATAAGAAAATACATTGATGGAAAAATCAAATCTCCAAGCAAAGCTAGTTTAAAACTATTAGCTGATTATTTTAATATAGATATAACTTATTTAGCAGATGATACTATACCTAACAAGGATACAACCAATATTGACATATACAAGGAGTTAAAACTTACAGATGTAACTATAAATAATATAAAAACTATTGTAAATAACGATGAGTATATTTTTGCGTTCAATAATTTGCTAGAAAATTTAAATATTAAAGAAATTTCATTTAATATTTATAAATTAGCTTGCTATACAGATATGTTTAATAAATTAGCTGAAATATATAATGTAGTTAAACTTGAGAAAAGGATTTATGATTTATTAAAAATTAAAAATTATGAAGAGATAAATATATTATTAACTGTGTTTAATAAGCTCTTTAAGGATTTAGATTTTTATGTATTGCCATCAAAGTTAAAAAAAGATAACTATATTTATGAAGGAAATGATGCTTTTAAAGATAGCAGTTTAATAAACATAGAAACAATATATAAAGACTTAGTCAAACTTTTTAATGATGGAAAATATGAAGAATTTAGAGACAACTATTATAAGGTGGTTAAGGCTATTAAAGATTATAGAATGGAATTATTTTATAGGATTAAGTCTATAAAATATGAAATTATGGAAGAAGTATTGAATGCAGTTAATATGATAGCAACTAATATTTATGAAGAAGATGTATACAAAGCAAAACATGTGCCAGGATTAGAAAAATATTATAATAATGAAACTAAAAAAATTAATAAAGATAAGTTAAAAAAATAAAAAAGAAAAAGATTGTGGCTTTGATTGCAGTCTAGTACACAATTCTTTTTCTCAACACACTATTGAAAGTGATTGTATAATTATATTACCAAAAAATACTTTCATTTTCAATAGTAAATATAAAGTTTATTAAGAAAATGGAGGTATTTTAATTATGGGTAAAAAACAAAAAGGAAATGGAGAAGGAACAATTTACAAATTTAAAAAGACAGGATTAAGCATAGGACAATATTTTCACAACGGCAAAAGACATTCTGTTTATCAAAAGAAAAATGAAAAAATAGGAGATTTCAAAAAGCGTTTTAATGACATATTGAGCAGTATTCATACTGGAACATATATTGAAAAAAGTAACGAATCATTTATTAGCATACTAGAAAAACATATTGAACAAAAACATTCTGACGGAATTACAAGTGATAGTGGATATTTAAGAGATGTATATACTGTAAATTTAATAAAAAATACTTGTGATAATTTTATCAATAAACCTATTCAAAAGATAAATGCTGATGATATAGAAGAAGCTAAACAATATATAAAACAATATGCTCAAAATAGTATTGATAAGGCGTGGAGATTACTTAACAAGACATTTAAAATAGCAATATCAAGAAGAAAAATAATATTTAATCCTATGGACGATGAAAGTTTGAAAAAACCAATATCTTCAAAAGAAACAAAAAAAGTAGAAGCATTAACAAAAAGTGAAGAAAATAAATTAAGGAAAGTGTTAAATACTACAGAAAAAGGACATAAGTATAGAAATATTGTATTGTTACAATTAGACACAGGAATGAGAATAGGGGAGGTATTAGCACGCTCTAAAGATGATGTTGACCTAAAATCAAATACTTTAAACATACACAATACATTAACAAAAGATATAAAAGGAAAAGTAATTTTAGGGAAACATACGAAAACTTACAATAAAAGAACCAATATAGATAATGGCAAAAGAACAATTACAATGGAAGATGAAGTAAAACGAATTATAAAGGAACAACTAGATTCTAAAATAACAAATATTCATAAATTACTGTTTTGGGATTATGAAAATAATACATTTGTATCTTATTATGAAATAAATTCGTGGTTAAAACGAATTAATGCAAAATATAAAATATCAAAATTAGATTTATCAACCCATGTTTTAAGACATACATATATTACTAGGTTACGAGAAGCGGGTGTTGATATGAAGATTATTCAATATTTGGTAGGGCATGTCGAAGGAAGTTCTATAACAGATGATATTTATACTTCTTTATCAAAAGAGTTTATTGAAAATGAATTAAAAAAAGTGCGATAAAAATGTCTACTGCATTATAATTGCATTACTTTAGCAAAATAAAAACTCTGTATCGTACTATTCTTAGTATTTACAGAGTTTATTTCAAATGGTCGAGGTGACAGGGATCGAACCTGCGACCTCATGGTCCCAAACCACGCGCGCTACCAACTGCGCTACACCTCGATATTAAATTAATATGTTATGGTGAGCCAGGAGGGATTCGAACCCCCGACCCCAGGCTTAGAAGGCCTGTGCTCTATCCAACTGAGCTACTGACCCATAACGCTTAATTATCATAACATAAATATAATATAAAGTCAAGAGGCATTTATAAAAAAAGTGTGTAAATTTTATGTGAAAAATATTGCAAATAAGGCATAACGATGGTAATATTTTACTATTAAATTATATAGGAGGAAAACAAAGTTGATTAAGGTAAAGAGTGTTACAAAAAAGTATGGTAACTTTATAGCAGTAAACGATATTAGCTTTGACATTAAGGAAGGAGAAATTGTAGGGTTTCTAGGGAAAAATGGTGCTGGAAAAACAACAACAATGAATATGATAACTGGATACATTGAACCAACCCAAGGTAAAATAGAAATAAATGGATATGACATAAATAAAAAGCCTAGAAAAGCAAAAAGTGAGATAGGATATATGCCAGAGGGAGTGCCGATTTATAATGATTTGACAGTAAAAGAATTTGTAAGCTATATGGCAGATTTAAAAGGAATAAAAGGAAACAGTAAAAAAGCTGAAATTCAAAGAGTAATAAATGAAACAGGACTAAGCGAAGTGCAAAACACTTTAAATAGACATTTATCAAGAGGTTATAAACAAAGAGTAAGCATGGCGGGAGCATTAGTAGGAAATCCAAAAGTATTAATACTAGACGAACCAACTGTAGGATTAGACCCTCAACAAGTAAAGCAAATCAGAGAATTAATAAAGTCACTTAGAAAAAAACATACTGTATTAATTAGTTCACATATCTTATCAGAAGTAAGTCAGATATGTCAAAAAGTAATAATAATAGACAAGGGAAACATTTTGACAGTAGACACACCAGAAAATTTGGAAGATAAAGTAAACAATAAAAATATATTAACAGTAACAGTAGAAGATACTAAAAATAAAATAAATGAAGTTATAAAAGGATTAGATAATGTAAAAGAAATAGATTTAATAATGGAAAATTCAGACGGAACAAAACAATATACAATATTTGCCAAAGGAGATAAAGACATAAGAAAAGAAATATCAGAAAAATTTGCCCAAAATGGAATAACAATATTAGAACTTAAAAAAACAGAAGCAACTTTAGAGGATGCATTTCTACAATTAATAAATAATTTTAGCAAAGAAGATGTACAAGGAGGTAAAAAGTAATGATATCAATATTAAAAAAGGAACTAAAAACCTACTTTTTAACACCTATAGGATATATATTCATAGGGCTATTTTTAGAAGTATCCAGCCTTATATTTTATATATACACATATGTATCAAGAAGTTTAAACTTTTCATATGTATTTTATGACAGTGCAATAATTTTAACATTTATAATAGCCATATTAACTATGAATATGTTTGCAGGGGAAAGAAAAACTGGAACAGATCAATTATTAATGACTTCTCCCAAAAGTATAACAAGTATTGTAATAGGAAAATTTATGGCAGCATTAATAGTAGTATTAATAACAGAAATATTTTCATTAATATACTTAGCAATAATAAGTCACTTTGGGACACCAGACATATCTACACTAGGAACAACACTATTAGGATTTATATTATTAACAATGGCATACATATCCTTTGGGGAATTAGCCTCAAGTATAACTGACCAACCAATAATTGCATATATAATAACATTTGTATTCTTCTTTGCATCAATGTATATAAAAAATCTATCAAGTATATTTTCAATGATATCTTTTATAGACTTATATGAAAAATTTGTAAATGGGATAATTCCGATAGAAGAAACTGTTCAGTTAATAACATTTACAATATCATGTATAATATTAACAATAATAATCCTTCAAAGAAGAAAAAATTTGAAATAATGAGGTGAGATAAAATTGAAAAAAATACCAGAAATAATCAAAAATAAAGTTTTAAGAAAAACAAGCTTTACGATATTATTAATTGCGGTTATAATCACAGCATATTTAGCAATAAACTTAGGGATACAAGCAATTGATATTTCAGACATAGATCTAACAAAAGAAAAATTCTTTAGCTTGTCAAATGAATCAAAAAATCAATTAAAAGACATAAATCAGGAAATAAAAATATATATGTTTGGATATGAGGAAGACTCATCTGTAGTAGATTTAGCCAAAGAATATTCCAAATATAAAAACAATATAAAAGTTGAAATAGTAAAATCTATTACGGAGAGACCAGACTTAGCAGAAAAATATAATATAACGACTTCAGACGAAGAATACAAAACAGTGTTATTTGAATGTGAAGAGAGAAATATAAAGGCAAACTATTATGACTTCTTTACAATGGACTATACAACATATGAAGAAATAGACTTAACAGAACAAAAAATGACAAACTCAATATTAGGAGTTACACTAGAAAATGTACCCAAAATATATTTTTTAACAGGGCATAGTGAATATAGTCTAGATAAATACTTTGGAATATTATCTGAAACTCTAAAAAGTGAAATAAATGAGGTAGACACTCTAGACTTATTAGTAAAAAATGAAATACCCGAAGATTGTAAAACATTAATAATAGCATCACCATCAACAGACTTTACAGACTTCGAGACAGAATTAATCATAAAATATGTTAATAATGGTGGAAATATATTATGGCTTTCAGACTATTCAAATAGTGGAACACTTAGCAATACTCAAAAAATATTAGACTTATATGGAATCAATATTTCAAATGATGGCATTATATTAGAACAAGATTCATCAGCAATGCTTATACAAACACAAGATTTAATAATACCAAAGGCTAGTAATGAAGCAGAAATAACAAGTGCATTTGCACAAAGTGGAAAAGTATTATTTATAGATTCAGGAAAAATAGAAATAAAAGAACAGGAGAAACTAGATGAATTAGGAGTAACTGTAACAGAACTTTTGACAACTAGTGAAAAATCATTTTACAGAACAGACTTAACAAGAAACTCACAGAAAGCAGAAGAGGGAGAAGAAGTTAAATCATATGTAGTAGGAGCATTAGCAACAAAAACAATACAAAAAGAGAATGTGCAAGAAGGAGAGGAAAGTAGTCTAAATTCAAAACTAGTAATATTTGCAAACAATTTATTTGCAACAGATTTTCCAATAACAATTAAAGAGCAAGCAGCAAGTGCAATATACTTTTATAACAATCAAGATTTAATATTAAACTCAATATCATACTTAACAGAAAGAAAAGAAACCATAACAATAAGAAAAACGCACTCAACAGTAACATATGCACCAACAGAGACAGAAGACTTAGTAGTTAAAGCAGTAATATTTATAACACCAATAATAATAATTGCAATAGGAATAACAATATGGATACTAAGAAAACGTAGAAAATAGAATCATAAAAAAACAAAAATCACCATAAAATAAATATGGTGATTTTTTCCTTATAGTCGGAAAATCAAATCAGTCGAGAACAAATTAAATAAAAATCTTTGATTATTATTTGTTCTATTGGAGGGAATATGTCAGGAATAATTAAAATAACATTTGCAATAATAGGGATAATCATAGGTGCAGGATTTGCATCACGGGCAGGAAATATACTCATTTTTTTACTCATTTGGAAAATGGGGAATATTTGGGATAATCATATCGTCAATATTTTTAGGAATAATAGTATATAAAACTCTAATAATATCAAAAAAATACAATTTAAATAATTATAATCAAATATTAGATAAAATAATAAAAAGTACAATAATAAAAAAAATCATAAAAATAATAATAAATATATTTTTAATAAGTTCATTCTATATAATGATAGCAGCATTTTCGGCATACTTTTATCAAGAATACAATATAAACAAAATAATAAGCTCAATATTTTTGGTATTATTATGCTATATAATCTTTAATAAAAATGTAGAAAAAATAATACAAATAAATACCATATTAATTCCAGTAATAATAATTATATTTATAATATTTGGAATAAACAATATTAATAAAATAGACAATGTAAATATTATACAACAAAAAAATAATTTTCTATGGATAATTAGTGGAATTATATACACGAGTTATAATAGTATAACTCTAATAGGTCTTACGGGGATAATGAATAAATACCTAAAAGATAAGAAAAGTTGTATAAATGTTGCAATATTAACATCTATAATAATCATGGCATTAGGAATAATAATTTATTTGTTGTTAATAAATGTAGACAAACAAGTAGAAATACCAATGCTATATGTAGCCAATAAATTTGGTGGGATATATAAAATTCTATATAGTATAACAATACTAATAGCAATATTTACAACAGCTATATCAGAAGGATACACTTTTTTAGAAAACGTAAGTGGGAATAACACAAAAAAATATAAAATAATAAATCCGATAATGTGTACATTAGCAGTTCCAATATCATTACTTGGATTTGCAAACTTAGTTAATATTATATATCCTATTTTTGGAATAATAGGGATGCTTCAAATAATATCGATTTTAAAAGTTAAAACAATGTAAACTAACTCTATAAATGTCAGTTATTTAAATATTACAATTTTGTAATAATCGATGAAATTACCCTGAGGGATTGAGAGTTAATATTTAAATATATATTAAATTGTGATACTATTTACTATATATTAAGTTTGAAAATGGGGAGCAAAAAATTTTTAATATGAATGAGAATTTAAAATTTAAATTTTATGAAAAGTTAAGAGACAAGAAAAATTTTATAAATGTTAAAATATCTGGAATTAATATTGAGTGGGCAACTGATGAAGACATCGCTCCTGAAACACTATATTATGAAAGTATACCTTTAAAAATAAAGGTAAATTAGAAGAATTAAATATATAGGAATAGACATAGAGAAATTCTATGTCTATTTTAATATGCCCAATCCCAATATTCCCTAGGAAATATACAAAAAACTTAATAAAATTGTAACAGAAAAGATATGAAAATTTAACATAAAAAACTGAAACCTGCAAAATACAGTTCCGTAGACATGTAGAAAACACTAGAAAAATGGCAAATTTTGTGTTATTGAAAAAGAAAAAACAAGATACTATAATAAAATTAAAATAATAATAAAATCTTGTAGATAGAAATCGAGGAAAAGCGATGTTTAACAAATGGGAAATAGATAAGATATTTACAAAAACTTTTTCTTGCACTTTGTGTAAGGGGAAAGAAAGGAGGATGAAATGAGAAAGGCACCAAAGAAGACTTTGATAATATTGTCAATGCTTCTCATTATATCTATAATTGCATTAGCAAGTAATAAGATATTTAATTCATATGCAAGTGCTGAAGAAGCAGAAGCTAATACAAATGGTAATAAAGGAACACAGCTTATATATTCATTTGTAGGAAATAATGGCTATGCTGATAATGTAGAAATTAAGGAGATACGTTCAGGAGACAGTACGAGCATAACAATTCCAGATACACTGACGACAAGTGATGGAAGAAAATTTACTGTTAGAAGCATTGGTAATGGTTCAAGTAAAGCATTAGGAGATAGAGCTTGGACAAAACTTGTAATTTCTAAAAATATACAAACAATAAATGCAAATGCTTTTAAAGATTATACAACAATAGACAGAGTCAGTTTTAAAGGTGGTTCATTGTGTTCAACAATTGGAGATAATGCATTTTCAGGATGTACATCATTGGAAATGATAAGAGATGCAAATGCAGACTTTACATGTGATGCTGAAACTCCATGTACACCTGTAGCAGTGGATAATGGAGCCAATCATGCTGATAGTTGCACAAATAAAGGTGCTGGAATTACAGATCATAGATATAAATTACCAGCATCAATTCAAACAATAGGAGCAAATGCATTTAATGGTTGTAGTGCATTAAAAGCCTTAAACTTAAATACTGGTGTTACGACTGTTGGAGCAGGTGCCTTTACAGGAGCTCTTGAAACATTAACAATAAATAGTAATATACAAAATCATAATAATGCATTCAAAGGGCATACAGGAATTACTAGAATAAACATAGGTAAATATTGTACAATTATATATAATAATATGTTTGAGGGATGTACAAATTTAGGATTAGTTAAATTTAATTCAGGCTCAACATGTTCAATTATTAAAGCAAACGCATTTGCAGGATGCACTAAGTTATCAAACATAAAAGATAATAGTACTAATAATAGATTACCAAAATCAGTTACAACAATAGATGATTATGCTTTTTATAATTGTACAGCATTAACAGAATTAAATTTGAATACAGGAGTAACAACCCTTGGGGAAAATACGTTTAAAGGAACAACACCACTCACAACATTAACAATTAATAGTGACATAGCAAATCACAATAATGCATTTAAAGGACACACAGGAATTACTACATTAAAATTTGGTAGTAGTTGTACAAGTATATATGACAGTATGTTTGAAGGATGTACAGGGATTACGACAGTAAGACAAACAAATAATATAAAGCTAATAGGAGCAAGAGCATTTTTGGGATGCTCATCATTAGGTGGACATGGTAGAAGAGTAAATGAGAAAGAACATAGAACTCATCACATTACTTATTCTACAAATAAAGAACTAGAGGTAGGAAAAGATGCATACCGTTTTGGAGGATATGCACCAGGAGCAGAAGCAGATAAGCCAACTATTAATATTACACAAAGTGTAGAAAAAGCTAATAACGATACATATTATGCTGATGGTATAGGAAAAGTAACAATGAATATATCTGCGACAGATGAAGCAAAAAGAAATGCAAAAGATTATATTGTGTGTTTAGATACGACAGGTAGTATGGCTAATAAGACAAAAGTGTTGGATGAAAAAGGAAACAAAAGAAGTAAAATGCAAATTGCTGTAGAAGCATTGAAATTATTAGCAACAAGAATATATGAAGAAAACCCTGAAAATAGGTTAGCAATTGTTACACAAAAAGGTGATTCATATTTGTTTATGGATTTTATAGATGGAACTGGTAATATAACAGTAGATATAAAAGATAAGGACGGAAATACAACGACAAAAACAATGACAATGGCAGAATATATAGTAGATATACTAATTGGAAATATGAGCTGCAATTCAAAAGGAAATAAAACATATGGAAATAAAGGGATTTATTATGAATCTTATATACCATATGAGGGAGCTAATTTAGGAACAAACTATAAAACAGGACTATTTACAATGGCAGATATTATTGCTGAAAGAACAGAAGGAAGGAATAGAAATGTATATGGAATATTTATTAGTGATGGAGAGGCAAATAGAGACACTGGAAAAACGCAAGGAGCGGGTGCACAAATAAAGGGATTTTGTGATGCAGTGTGGTCAGTATCTGTGGCTATAACAAGTGATCAAGGAGATCCTAAAGATCCTTCAGATGAGGGAGAGGAAAAAGAAGAAGAAGAAGAAGGACCTATAGAAGAGATACCCAGCAATAATGATAAAGCACGTTACTTAAGATACATTAATACTATCTGGGGAGATAAGGAGCTATACTTTGATTTTCCAGATGCAGGAGAACTAGAAACAAATTTCAAAGCATTTATGAACTCAATTGTAGACGTAAGTACATCATCATTAAAAGATATAACCTTTAAAAGTAGATTAAACACAGACATGTGGGAATTTTATACAGCAGACGGCTGTTCAAATGCAGAAGGCTTAAGCACTTCAGGAACGGATGCAACAGTAACAATAGATAGAATAGGAAAAGAAGGTAAAACATACAGTTATTATATAAAACTAAAAGATGATAAAAGAGATGTTTCGAATGATGACATACTGGTGTCAAATTATCTGTCTGCTAGTTATATGATAACAGGAGGAATAGCCAATGGACAGACAGAGACAACGGAATATACAGAGCGACTGAAATTAGATTGGATAGCATCACATATATTAACAATAGACCCAAATAATGGAACAATAGATGGAAAAAGTGATAAGCAAACAAAGAAATTAGCATATCAGGCAGTAGAAAGTCTACCTACTCCAATAAGAAATGGATATAAATTTAAAGAATGGAAACTAATAACACAAAATTCAGGAGGAGTACTAGACAATACAAACAACCAATTTACAATGGGAGACAAAGACGCAGAAATACAAGCACAGTGGACTGCTAATTCTATAATAGTAAAAATAACAAAAACTGACAGTATAACAGGAGAAAAACTAAATGGAGCAACATTTGGGCTATATGAATGGAATGGGAGAGATTATACAAGAAAAGAAACAATTAAAGAAGCAGAAGGTGAAGAAGGATATTATGTTTCTTCAAGAGTATATTATACAGATACAAATTTAGGGAAATACAGAGTAGTAGAGGAACAATCACCAACTTATTATACAAATTCAAACTATTATAAAGACTTATTAATAGGAAATGAAAGTCAAAAAACTGAAATTATAAACTTAACAAACGAACCAAACAAAGTAAGAGTAGCAGCAACTAAAATAGACAGTGAATCAAAAAATAAACTAGAAGGAGTAACATTCACAATATATGAATGGGACACAACAATAAATAATTATAAGGAATATTCAAGATATGATGACAGAAACGAACAAGACGAAACAATGCATTTCCAGCAAGATAGAACATATTTAAGTGAATGGTTATATGCAAACAAAGACAACGAAGGAAAATTCAGAATAATAGAAACAGGAACACCAGAAGGGTACTATGGAGACTTTAGTAATGGAGCAAAAAAATGTAATGATATAACAATAACAGGAGGAAACAATGGAGATACAATAAATTTAAGCAACTCAACAGATGGGTATGAAAACATAAGAGTAAAAGGAACAATAAATATAACTAAAATAGACAGAGAAACAAACAAGACACTAGCACAAGGAGATGGTACACTAGATGGAGCAGTATATGGACTATTTGCAGCAGAAGACATATATCATAAAGATAAAGTAACAGGAAGATTATATGAGGCTAATCGATTAGTAAGAGACGCAAGAACAGTAAATGGGAAAATAACATTTGAAGGAATAGAAATAGGAAGATATTACATAAAAGAAATAACAGCACCAAAAGGATACCTATTAAATGAAGAAAAATACTACGTAAATATGGACTATGAAGGAGAAACAGTACCACACTTAACAAAAAATGTAACAGTAAATGAACAAGTAAAAAAACAAGCATTTATACTACAAAAAATAAGTTCAAACAGTGGCTCAACAGAAAGAGAACCATTAGAAGGAGCTGGATTCAAAATATTCCTAATAAAAGACCTAGCAGGAGTAAAAAATGGAACAATAAAACCAGGTAGTGGAGGAAAATATAATCCAAGCAGTTTTATTGGATATGACTTTACAAATGAACAAACAGCATTAGACTACAGAACAAACTCAGAAGGAGTAAGAATACCAGAAGCATTTACAAACAAGCAAGGACAAATAGTAAGTCCAGAACTAGCATATGGGCAATATGTAGTAATAGAAAGTACAGTTCCACCAAATGTAGCACCAATAATACCATTTATAGTAACAATAGAAGAAGACAGCAGAACACCACAAAATCAAAGAATAGTTGATGACGTAGAATTTGAGGCACTTGCCAAAGTAATAAAAAAGGACAGTCTAACACATAAAAACGTATTAAACAAAAATGCCAAATATAGGATATGGAGTGTAACAGAAAACAAATATATAGAGCACACAATTGCATATCCAACAGTACAAGTATTTGGAACAGAAGAAAATCCATATCAAACAAATGAAAAAGGAGAATTCTTAACTCCTATGAAATTACAAATAGGAGAATATGAATTAAGAGAAATATCAGCACCAGAAGGATATATACTAACAGGACATGAAGGAAAAATACAAGAAGGAGAATACACAGAAACTCCATCATCAGTAGTTAATTTTAGTATATCAACAAACAGGGTATACTATGAGGATCCAGACGCAAAACAAATAGTAATAAATGTAGAACAATACAATGATCAAATGCTCGGAGAACTAAAAATGACAAAAACAGGAGAAAAACTATCAGGAACAACAACAAGAGAAGATGGGACAGTAGAACCACTATATGAAGAAGTAGGAATACAAGGAGCAGAATTTGAAATATATGCAAGAGAAGACATATGGTCACAAGACAATCAAGGAACAAAACTATGTGGAAAAGATGAACTAGTCAAGAAGATAACAACAAATGAGCAAGGAATAACATATTTAGACAACTTACCGATTGGACAATACTACATAAAAGAAGTAAAAGCAGGAGAAGGATTTACAATAAACAATGAAATAAAAGAATTTGATATCACATATCAGGGAGACAAAACATCAACACAAGTAGTAGAAGTAAGCTATAAAAACGAAAGACAAAAAATAGACTTAAATGGAAAAGGTGGACTAGAAGTAGAAAAAATAGCAGACAAAACAGTATATAAACCAGGAGAAGAAATAACATACACAGTAAAAATATCAAACACAACACAATATAATATGAAAAACATAAAAATAGAAGAAAAAATGATAGAAGGAAAATTCGAAGACATACAAGAAGAAAACATAACAAAAACAGGAGACAAAACAGTAGAAATAAAGGAACTAAAATCAGGAGAAACAATACAACTAAAATTCATAGTAGCAGTAGATGAAATATCAAAACTAGACAACGATACAGAAAAAATACTAGTAAAAAACAAAATAATAGCAACAGGAAAAGTAATAAAACCAATCCCAACTCCACCACCAGGGTACCCACCAGAAGTAGAAGAAGACATAGAAGGTGAAGGAGAAGAAGAAGTAATAATATCAAAAAAAGACTTAATTATAGTAAAAGAAGCGGTAAAAGAAGAATATCAACCAGGAGAAACAGCACAATACATAATAAAAGTAATAAACAATGGAAATCAAGACATAACAAAAATACTAGTAGAAGAACACATGCTAAATGGAAGATTCATATATTTAGAAGAAAGCAATAAATATGGAGTAGAAATTGCAAACGAAGGACAAAAAGTAGCAATAAACAGGATAGAGCCAGGAGAAACAGTAATATTAAGATATGAATACACAATAACACAAGACACAAAAGTTGAAATGGATGAAAACAAAAATATGATACTAGGAAACAAAGTAACAGCAAAAGGAAAAATAGAAACACCAGACCCAGACGATCCTGAAAATCCAGACAAAATAATAACAAAAGAAGTAGAAGACGAAGACACAGAAGAAATACAAATAAAACCACAAGACAGCAAGCACTTAGGAATAATCAAAAAAGACTTAGAAACAGGAGAAAACTTACAAGGAGCAACAATAGGACTATATACAGCAGAAGACATAATAGGAAATGATGGAAATGTAGTAATACCACAAAACACACTTTTAGAAAAAGCAACAACGAACTCACAAGGAAAAGCCCAATTCACAATAGACTTGCCACTAGGAAGATATTATATAAAAGAAATAGAAGCACCAAAAGGATATAAACTAAGTGAAGAAATAATTCTAATAGATGCAACATATAAAGGGCAAGACATTGAGCAAATAAGTGTAAGTAAAGTATTACCAAACAGAGCAACAGGAATAAAAATAGCAAAAAAAGACGTAAAAGGAAACTACTTAAATGGAGCAAAACTAGAAATAGTAACAGAATCAGGAAATGTAATAGACACTTGGGAAACAGGAGACGGAATACACACATTTAGAAAACTAGAAATAGGAAAAACTTATATACTAAGAGAGGTAGAACCAGCAAATGGATATGTAACAGCAGAACAATTAAGTTTCAAAATAGATGAACAAGAGAAATTATACTATTACCAAGAAAAAATAGACCCAGGGTTAGCCCTAAAAGAATACAAGCAAACAGAACATGTAGAAATGATAGACGAAAAAACAAAAGTAAAAATAGAAATAATAGACAAAGAAACTGGAGAACCAATACCAGGAATGATAGTAGAAATAATAGACAAAGAAACTGGAGAAAAAATCTATGAATATGAGACAGACGAAAATCCAAAAATCATAGAAGGAATACCAATAGGAGACTATGAAATAATATCAAAAGACCCAGACAATAGAGGATATGTAACAGAAAAGAAAGACCTAAAAGTAGAAGACACAGAAGAAGAGCAACAAGCAAAAATAGAACAAGACTATACAAAAATAGAAATAAGTTTAAGAGATCAAGACACAAAAGAAAAAATAAAAGGAAAATTCGAAATAATAGATAAAGACGGAAAAATAATACAAACAATAGAAATACTAGAAGGAACAAGTAAACTAGAAAGAATACCACCAGGAGAATACACAATACATCAAATAGAAGCCCAACCAGAATACTTCCTAGCAGAAGACATAAAAATAAAAATAGCAGACACAGCAGAAGTACAAGAATTCGAGGTATTAAACAAGAAAAAAATAGTAAACTTTTCAATAGACAAAACACTAGCAAGTATAACCTGTGATGGACAAAACATAGAAATAGCAGACAATAAACTAGCAAAAATGGAAATAAAAACATCAGCAGTAAAAAAGACAGAACTAATAGCAAGATACAACATACAAGTAAAAAACGAAGGAGAAGTAGCAGGAACAGTAAAAGTATTAGAAATAATACCACAGGGATATGAAGTAGTAGAAACACCAGAATATTGGACGCCAAAAGCTGATGGAACATTAGAAACAGAAGTAAAACTAGAAGTAGGAGAAAGTAAGATATTAAATGTAAACTTGAGATGGATAAACAGTGAAACTAACCTAGGCTCACAAACAAATACAGCACGACTAGAAAGTATAGATGGAAACATAGATATAGAATCAAAAGACGACACATCATCAGCAACAATAGTAATAAGCATAAAAACAGGAGAAAAAGTAAGTGTAATAATCATTGGAATGTTACTAATATCATTCATAATATGTGGATATATGATGTATAGACTAAAAGGCAGAATGGGCAAAGGCCCAAGCATTAGAAGAATAAAATTCCTAATGAAATAAAAAATACGCATACCTGAAACCCACTTTCCGCAAGGAAAAGTGGGTTTTTAAAATAAAACTGTAATAAAAAAGATACACAAATTTAACATAAAAAAATAAAACGTGCAAACCAGCTTTCCGCAGTATTGTAGAAAACGCACGAAAAAACTCACAATATTTGGTATTGAAAAACAAAACACAAGTTACTATAATAAAATTAACATTGAAAAGTTTAGGAGGAAAAAACATGAAAGGAACAAAAAAATATATTAAAATGGCAAGTTGCATTTTAGGAATACTACTAATGATTACAATATTTGCAATAACAAGTGAAAAACTACTCAAAAACACATATGCAGATAATCCAACCAAAACAGGAACAGCAAGTAATGTTATATATGAATTTGAAGCAGAAGATGTGGATACAAAAAAGGGATATGCACGCAATATAAGAGTCAAATCAAGAACAAATGATTCAAAAAAATTATCATTCCCAAGAGAAATCAAAGTAGATAACATTACATATACAGTTGTTAGTATTGGAAAAGAAGGAGAATTAGCAACAGGAGAGATTACAGATTGGACAGAAATAGTAATTCCCAAATCTGTAACACTAATAAATGCAGGTGCATTCAAAGGATTAACAGAACTAAAAACACTTAGTTTCCAATACACAGAAAATGGTGAAAAACTAATCATTGGAAACGAAGCATTTTCTGGATGTACAGCATTAGCAAAGATAAGAAATAACACAGTAGACCATACTTATACATGTTCGAATGGATGTACTCCTGTAAGTGCAACAGAGCATGCACCAGATTGCGGAGAGAAAGACGGAAAGACAATTACTGTTGCTGGTACTTATACATATAGGTTACCAAAAAGAACTGAAATAATTGGAAACAGTGCATTTTATGGGTGTACATCATTAACTCAATTAAACGTATACACAGGAGTAACAACAATTGGAGATTATGCATTTTATAATTGTACAAAACTAGATAATTTAACACTAGAAGCAAGTGTCACTACATTAGGAGAAAATACATTTAGAGGAGACATTGTAGAAGAGACTAATGAAAATAATGAGAAGGAAATGGTAGACAAAAAAGCCCCACTTACTACATTAATGATAAAAGGAAATATAGAAAATCACAATGGTGCTTTTAAAGGGCACACAGGAATTCAAACATTAACTTTTAAAGGTAAAACATGTACTACTATATATGATAGTATGTTTGAAGGATGTACAGGTATTACAAAACTAGTACAAAGAACGCCAGTAACTGACGATAAGGGGAACACATCAAAAAAGAGCTATATAACATCAATAGGAGCTAGAGCATTCTTTGGATGTACTGGATTAGGTGGACATGGAGTAAACAGTATAGATGATAATGGAAAAAAGGTACAACATATTGTACATCATATAGATTATTCTTTAAACAAAGAATTAAAGGTTGGAAAAGATGCGTATAGATTTGGAGGATATGCAGAAGGTGTAACAGACTTACCAACAATTGATATTGAACAAGCTGTAGAAAAAGCAGATACAGAATACTATACTAATGGTATAGGAAAAGTAACCATGAATATATCTTCAACAGAAGTACAAAAGAAAAATCCAAAAGATTACATTGTATGTATAGATACAACAGGAAGTATGGATAATAAAACTAATGTATTAAAACCTAAAAAGGATAAAGATGGTAAAGATGTATTAGATAAAGATGGGAATGTTGTAATGGTTAAAAGAAATAAAATGGAGATTGCAGTAGAAGCATTACAACTATTAGCAAATAAAATATATGAGGAAAATCCCGAAAATAGATTAGCAATAGTTACACAAAAAGGTCATTCATACTTATTTATGGATTTTATGGATGCAAATGGTAATATAGAGATAGAAGAAAATGGAAGCAAAAAAACAATTACAAAGAAAGAATTAGTAGATAAATTAATTAGTGGAATGAGTACAGCGTCAAAAGGAAACAAACAATATGGAAATTCAAAAGCTTATTATGCATCTTATGCTTTACCAGAAAATAATTGTATAGGAACAAATTATAAAACAGGTTTATTAGCAATGGCAGAAGTTATAGCAGAAAGAACACAAGGGAAAGATAGAAATGTATATGGAATATTTATCAGTGATGGATATCCAAATAGAGCTACAGGTGATATAAAAGGTTCAGCAGCACAATTAGAAGGATTTTGTGATGCAATATGGTCAGTATCAATAGCATTAGAAAAAGATGACGGAGATAAAGATGATACAACAAGCGATGAAGAAATAGAAGCTCCTGACCAAGAATATGAAGAAGAAGTAATTGATGATAAAGATTTAGCTCGTTACTTAAAATATATTAGGACTTATTGGGGAAATGATCCATTATACTATGGATTCCCAGATTCAGGAGAACTAGAAACTAGCTTTAAAGAATTTATGAGCTCAATAGTAGATGTAAGTACATCATCATTAAAAAATATAAAATTTAGAAGTAAATTAAATACAGATATTTGGGAATTCTATACAGGAAAAGATTACACAAACTCAGAGGGGTTTGAGATAGAAGATGAACAATATGCAAAATTTGAAATATCACAAATAGGAACAGAACCAAAAGAATATTATTATTACATAAGGTTAAAAGACAATAAAAGAGATGTAACAGACCCAAAACTACTAGTATCAAATGATTTATCAGCTGCTTATACAATTACAGGAGGAAGATATAATGGCTGGGTATTTGATAAAGAAAAAGGCTGGGTATTTGATGAAAACAATCAAGACGAAGAATATATAAAGCAAAATAAAAACCATGGAGTAAAAGCAATATATGATACACCATTATACTTAGACTGGTCAGTAGATGGAACACCACCAGATCCAGGACCTGTACCACCAGACCCAGGACCAGGAGATGGTGATGGAAAACTATATCCAGGAAAATTAGAAATAGTAAAAACAGGAGAAGGAATAACAAGTGTAGAAACAAAACCAGATGGAACAATATCACCAATATATGGAGATGTAAAAGTAAAAGGAGCAGAATTTGAAGTATATGCGAAAGAAGACATATATGTAAAAGTAAACAAAGAAAATATAGCAGCACAGGCAGATGAAACAGACCCAGGAAACACAGGAACACCAGAAAACCCAGGAGATACGGGAGTACCAGAAAACCCAGGAGACACAGGAGCACCAGAAAACCCAGGAGATACGGGAGCACCAGAAAACCCAGGAGACACAGGAGCACCAGAAAATCCAGGAGATACAGGAGCACCAGAACAACCAGTTGAACAAGAAACAAAATTATTATATGCAAAAGACACATTAATAAAAAGAATAACAACAGATGAATATGGAAAAGCACAACTAGAAAGTCTTCCAGCAGGAAAATACTATGTAAAAGAAGTAAAAGCAGGAGAAGGATTTATACTAAATGAAGAAATAAAAGACTTTGAAATTGTAGACCAAGGTGAAGACAAAACAATACAAAAAGTAGAAGTAAGTTATAAAAACGAAAGACAAACAGTAGACATAATAGGGAAAGAAGGATTAATAGTAGAAAAAGTAGCAGAAAAGAAAGTATACAAACCAGGAGAAGAAATCATATACACAATAAGAGTAACAAACACAACAAAATATAGTATAAAAGAAATATATGTTACAGAAACAATGATAGAAGGAAAATTTGAAGACATTTCTACAGACAACATATTAAAAACAGCAGACAAATCAGTAGCAATAAAAGAATTAAGACCAGGAGAAAGTGTTGAATTAAAATTCATAGCGAACATAGCAACACCAGCAGACAAAGAAAAAATCGTAAACCATGTAGAAGCAACAGGAAAAGTGCAAGAACCAGATCCAGAAGATCCAAATAAAACAATACCAAAAGACATAAAAGGAGAAGACGAAGAAGAAATATATATAGCAACAAAAGAACTAGTAATAGTAAAAGAAGCATTAAGACAAGAATACTACATAGGGGAAACTGTACAATATGTAATAAAAGTAATAAACAATAGTAATTCAGATATAACAAATGTAGAAGTAGAAGAAAAAATGTTAGACGGAAAATTTGTACAAACAGAAGAAGCAAGCAGAAATGGTTCAAAAGTAACACTAGTAAATGACCAAAAAGTGACAATAGACAAAATAGGACCAGGAAAAATGGTAACATTAAAATATGAATACACAATCTCAAAAGACACTAAAGTAACAGTAGATGGGGAAGAAAAAGTTATACTAGCAAACCATGTAACAGTAAAAGGAAAAATACAAGAACCAGATCCAAATGATCCAGACAAAACAATACCAAAAGACATAGAAGATGAAGACAAAGAAGAAATAGAAATAATAATCAAAAAAGACGAAGATGAAAGCGGAATAGGAAGCGGATTAGGAATAATCAAAAAAGACCTAGAAACAGGAAAAACAATACCAGGAGCAGTAATAGGGCTATATGCAAAAGAAGACATACAATCAAACGAAGGAAAAACACTAATAGCAAAAGACACACTAATAGAAAAAGCAACAACAAACGAACAAGGAAGAGCAAAATACACAGTAAACATACCATTAGGAAAATATTATATAAAGGAAATAGAAGCACCAGCTGGATACAAATTAAGTACAGAACAAGTAGATATTGATGCAACATATAAAGGACAAGATGTAGACAAAATAAACATAAGTGCAATATTAACAAACATAAAAGACGCAGCAGACTTCTCAGTAGACAAAACACTAAGCAGTATAAGTATGAATGGAAAAAATGTATCAATAGCAGACAACAAACTAACAAAACTAGAAATAAAATCAGCAGACTTAAAAAAGACAGAAATAATAGTAAAATACAACATAAGAGTAACAAACAAATCAAGCGTATCAGGAACAGCAAAAGTATTAGAAATAATACCACAAGGATATGAAGTAGTAGAAGCACCAGAATACTGGAAAGAAAGACAAGAGGGAATACTAGAAACAGAAGTAAACTTAGAAGGAAAAGAAAGTAAAGACTTACAAATAACCCTAAAATGGATAAACACAGAAGAAAACTTAGGATCAAGATCAAACACAGCAAAACTAGAAACAGATGGAGATGGAAACACAAACAAAGATGATGACAACTCACAAGCAACAATAATAGTAAACGTAAAAACAGGAGAAATCGTAAGTGCAATAATAATAATAATGATAGTAGCATCATTAGGAATCTGTGGATACATCATAAGTTCAACAATAACTAAGATGGGTAAAGGACCAGACATAAGAGGAATAAAATTCCTAAAAAAATAAAATAAGAAAAGTGGCGAAGCCACTTTTCTTTTGCCGATTTAAGTTTCCGAATGTAAATGAGGAAATCTTAAAGGCAATAGCGATTATAGCCTTTTATATACTAGGAAAGCTTATTAAGCTATTGTTAAATTTATATCTATTTATAAATATTTACAAAATAGTAGAGTGATGTAGGGGCGATTAGCAATCGCCCGTTGAAGAAAAGAATCAAGTTTCCGTAGAAAAAACGCTAAAATATTACAAAAATGAAAACTAAGTTTAAATAATAAGAAATAAACAAAGCAAATAAATAAATCCGTAAGAAAATACGGATTTATTTTAGTATACGTAAAAAAATGGTTATATACACAAAAATGTAAAACAATATAATGTAAGCAAGTGAAACTGTAAAATTTTCGCATCTCAAAAATGAGAAAAATAAAATCAAAAATTATATATAAGAACTTTTCATAGTTCAGTATACACCAATAAAAAATAAAGGAGTGGATCAAACATGAAAAAACAAAAAAACCTTGAAACCATTGATACTGTAACACACACACACACACACACACACACACACACAATACTTTTATAAAGATAGAGAAATTGTTCTTCTATAAATCTGTGAAATATATAACATAAAGATAAAAAACACTAACAGAGAAAGGAGGAGGAAAAGCTAAAATGAAAACCATAAGAAACAACAATAAAGCAAAATATATAATATTAGCAATAATTCTAATATCATTAATCATATCAATAATAATACCAATACTAAACAATAAGGGAAGAGCATATGCAGCAACAGTCACAAAAGGAACTGTAACATATACAACAACAGCAGACAAAAATGGGAATATAACATTAACCATTTCAGGTTCAGGGACAGTTACAAAAGAATGGTATGAAGATAGTAACTTAAGCAGTTACAAAACAACTATACAAAAAGTATTAATAGGGAAAGAAATAACAGAAATAGGTGAATCTGCATTTGAGGGATGCACAGGAATTACCTTATTTAGTTTTGAACCAGGATCAAAATGTACTAAAATAGGAAATAGGGCATTATATGGTTGTAATGCACTAAATAAAATAAGAAATGCAAATAGAAACTTTACATGTTCTGGAAGTAACTGTAGTCCTACATCGGCAGATGCACACAGCGTTTCTGGATGTTCAGGAACAATAACAAATCGTCAACATATATTACCATCATCAATAAAAGAAATTGGGGATGAAGCGTTTTACGGATGTACGTCAATACCAAAATTAAATTTAAATACAGGAATAAATAAAATAGGAACATCTGCATTTGAAGAATGTACCTCCTTAAATAGTATAACAATAAAAACAAATGCAGAATATGGTGAAAATGTATTTCATAATTGTGGAAGCCCACTATCAGTAACAATAACTCCTGATGCAATAAAGTATCCTATATTAGAATCTGGTATATATAAAATACAACTTTATGCTGGAAAGGGAGGAGATGCCAAAAACTGTGAAGATCCACAAGATGCAAATGGAAATCGTAGACAACGTAACATAAAAGGAGTTCCAGGAGATATAGTTACAGGATATATATTACTGAGCAAAGGTAATACACTAACTACAGAACATTATGCAGGAGGTACCAAAGGAAATAATATAATTATGGGTGATTTTTCGGTTGGAGCAGGAGCAGGAGGAACGGGAATAGGATTAAAGTTATCAGATACAGTTATTGCTGCTGCAGGTGGTGGTGCTGGAGCTGCCAGTGTAGGATTATGTTCTGACAAAGATCATTATCATGGTGGAACTACATCAGGCTGGGCTGATGATAAAGAAGGAGTTTACTTGACACACACTCGACCATCTGAAACGTATAAGAATGATACTACTAGTGGCAAAGATTCATATAAAATATCTCAAAACATAAATGATAATGAGCAAGAAGAAGGTCATTCTTCTAATGCTACATATTACTTTATGTCAGGAGGAGGTGGTGGAGGCTATCCAAAGGGAGGAGGAGTTGGAAATACACAGTTTGGAGCAAGAGCAGCATTCCCTGGAGATTCATATGTAAAAGGAATTAAGGGGAAGCAAGACTTAAGTGGAAAAGGAAGCATTACACCTAATGCTAGTACTTCAGTAAAAGCGGTAATAACTTTTGTTGAAGCAAAAGAAACATGTGACCACTCAAATTCAGAAGAAACGATAACAAAAGATCCAACCTGTACAGAGAAAGGAAGTAAAACAGTAAAATGTAAAGATTGTGATTATGAAGATACAGTAGAAATACAAATAGATCCAGATGCACACCCAACAGACAAAATAAAAACAACAACAATAGAAGCAACATGTCTGGAGGATGGAAGTAAAATAACAAAATGTGAAGCATGTGAACATCAAATTGGAGAAACAGAAGTATTAACTCATCCTGGACATAAACTTTTAAAAGACCTAACCTGGACAAACGAAACAAATAATGAAGTTGAAAACGGAAAAAGATATAAAGATTGTGATAGAGTAGCAAGAGGAGCAACCTGTGGAACCAGACTATCAACACAATATAGAAATGTAATATATGTAAAATATCAAAATGCAGATGGAAGCTGGCCGCCAGAATATGGTACTCCAGTAGATGAATATGTAGAAGAAGGAGCAACGCCAAAAACAATAAGCTGGTCACTAACAGATGAGGAGAAAAAAATATATATAGAAGATGGAACAAGTGTAACATGGCAGACAGAAGACAAAGCAAAACAAGCATATATAGACGTAAAACGAAAACCTATACTAACAGTAGTTCCAAATGGAGGAACATGGGAAGACCGTACAGAGAATCAAACATTTGCGCTAAGTCCAGGAGAAACAAGAACAATAAACGATGCTACAAATAAAACAGGCTATACATTTAGTGGGTGGTCTCCAGCAGGAAAAGTAACAAACAAAGAATTTACAATGGGAGAAAGTAGTGAAACAATAACAGCTCAGTGGACAGCAATAGAATATAAAGTAAGATATCATGGAAATGGAAGCACAAGTGGGAAAATGGACGACAGTACTCATACATATGATAAAGCAAAAAACTTAACAAAAAATGCATACGAAAGAAAATACACAGTAACATACAACTATAATGGAAAGCCAAACCAAGAAGAGACAAGAGCAATAGCAACAGCAACCTTCAATGGGTGGAAATCACAAACAGGAGAAAGAACATTTGGAAATGAAGAATCTGTAATCAACTTATGTGATACACAAGGCGAAATATATCACATAGATGCACAATGGACACTAGGAAGAGTAACACCACCAAGCCCAGAAAGAACAGGATACACATTCAAAGGATGGAACACAAAAGCAGACGGAACAGGAGACAACATACCAAGCCCATACACACCAACAGGAAACATAACCCTATATGCAAAATGGGAACCATACACAGCAACAGTAACATTCACGAAAAGAGA
>CAPYID010000023.1 GCA_948739805.1 uncultured Clostridia bacterium
AAACTTCGAAGAAACAAACAAAGAAGACAATATATCAAAAGCAACAATAGTCCTAAGCATAAAAACAGGAGAAGTAGTAAGTATAATCATAATAATGATGATACTAACATCACTAGGAATATGCAGTTACATAACAATAACAACAATTAGAAAAAAAGATCCAGACATAAAAGACATAAAATTCTTAAAATAAACAAAAACTATGGCAGACTATATGTCTGCCATAGTTTAAACATGTTCATCAAAACGCTGTTAAGTGTTCACCTAAAATACTGATAAATGTTCATCAAAAAGATTGATAAATGTTCATTCAAATGATATACTAATAAAAGAAAGTAGGAGATATAAAAATGGCTTTAACAAAAAAAGATTACAAATCAAGATTAATTGATGAAAAAATAGATATATACAAGTTTTTGGCGCTCTATGCATAGAAGGACCAAGATAGAAATAAAACTAACATCAAAAGAATTGATGACGCCAAGAAAAGCTTAACTACATTTTATAATAACGTAGAGAAAAAGCCTAAATTTATGTGCATTATTGTTGGACATTATGAAGCAGTAATTCAAGATCCAGAAACAGGTATATATATTGTACCAATTACATCATTAAAACCATAGTGAAGAGCGTCCTAAACGTGGACGCTCTTCATTTAATCTAACTTTTAAATTCTAGTTTATCATTGCCTAAATTAACATTAATAGTCTGACCATTAGTAAATTCTGACATCAAAATTCTTTCTGCAATTTCATCTTCTAAATATCTTTGAATAGCACGTCTTAGAGGTCTTGCTCCATATTTTAAATCTGTACCTTTTCCTAAAATAAATTCTTTTGCTTCATCAGTAATATTTAAAGACATATCTTTTTGAGAAAGTGCATTAATAGTATCTTTTAACATTAAATCAATGATTTGTAGTAATTGTTCTTTATCTAAACTATTGAAAACTATGATTTCATCAATTCTATTAACAAATTCAGCTCTAAATGAAGATTTAACAATATCTAGAATTTTATTCTTATTAGCTTCATTTTGATTATTAAATCCAATAGCATTAGTATTTAAATTAGAACCAGCATTAGATGTCATAATAATAATGGTATTTTCAAAACTAACAGTATTACCTTGAGAATCAGTAAGTTTTCCATCATCTAATACTTGTAATAAAATATTAAACACATCGTTATGAGCTTTTTCTATTTCATCAAATAAAATGATAGAATAAGGCTTTCTTTTTACTTTTTCAGTTAATTGACCAGCATCATCATAACCAACATAACCTGGAGGGGCACCTATTAATTTAGCAGTGGAATTGCTCTCCATAAACTCAGACATATCAATTCTTATAATTGCATCTTCATCACCAAACATTTCATATGCAAGAGATTTAGCAAGAGCAGTTTTACCAACGCCAGTAGGTCCTACAAACATAAATGAAGGTGGTTTTTTTGTTGATTTAAGCCCAGCTCTATTTCTACGAATAGCACGACTTACAGCTTGAACAGCTTCTTCCTGACCAACTATTTTTTGATGTAATCTTTCTTCTAAGTGTAATAACTTAAAAGTTTCTTCCTCAGTAATTTTTGTAATTGGGATTTTAGTCCAATTTTCTATAACAACAGCAATATCTTGTAAAGTTAGTTCCTTAGGTTTAAGTTTTTTTTCTAATTGATTAATTTTATCTATTAATTGACATTCTTTAGTCTTTAAATCAGCAGCCTTTTGGTAATCTTCTGTAGAATCTGCTTGTGCTGCTTCATTTTTTTGTTCTTGAACTAATTTTAATTCATTTTTTAAAGTCTCTAAAGTATATAATTCCTTATTATTTAGGTTAATACGAGAGCATGCCTCATCTAATATATCAATAGCTTTATCAGGTAAAAATCTATCATGTACATATTTTTCAGAAAGCCACACAGTTTGACGAATAACATCATCAGAAATCTTAACCTTATGGAAATCCTCATAATATTTTTTAATACCATTTAAGATATCCACAGTAGAATCCACATTAGGTTCATCAATAAGCACAGTCTGAAAACGTCTTTCAAGAGCAGTATCTTTCTCAATATATTTTCTATATTCCTTTAGAGTAGTGGTTCCAATTAGTTGAATTTCACCATTAGCAAGTGATGGTTTTAAAATATTTGCTGCATTCATAGAGCCTTCACTATCTCCAGCACCAATAATATTATGAATTTCATCTATTACTAAAATTATATTTCCTAAAGTTCTACACTCCTCAATTATATTTTTCATTCTTGATTCAAATTGCCCTCTGAATTGGGTACCAGCAACAACAGAAGTCATATCTAAAAGATAAACCTCTTTATTTAAAAGTTTTGTTGGAACATTCTTTTCAGCAATTTTGATAGCAAGCCCTTGGGCAATTGCAGTTTTACCAACGCCAGGTTCTCCTATTAAACAAGGATTATTTTTTGAACGTCTATTTAATATTTGTATAACTCTTTGTAACTCTCTATCTCTCCCTATAATAGCATCTAGTTGATTATTTTTAGCCTTATTAGTTAGGTTTGTTCCATAAGTATCAATAAATCTACGCTTTTTATTATTTTGTTTTTTCTCGACTTTAATACGTTTTTTTCCATCAGAGGAAATTCCATCTGATGAAGAATTATTATTATCAGAAGACTTGGTGAAAAAGTTTCCAAAAATTGCACCTATTGGAATAGCACCTCCAATAGGTGTCTCTTGAATATCATCAAGTTCCTCATCATTTAAATCCATTTCTATTTCACCCAATTGAGAACTAAGGTCATCTAACATAGCCTCAATTTGGGAAGTCATATCATTCAAATTTATACTCTTTGGAGAATTATCTGAATTAGTAATTCCTTTCTCCTTAGCACAGTCTTCACAATAGCCAATTAACTTATGAGGATCAGGGCTATTAGGGTCTTCTGTAAAGATTACAGCCTTCTTTTTATTACAAATTGAACATATCATAAATTATATTACTCCTTTCAAGTAGAAAAGTGATTTGCCACCTTTTAGATAAATTTTATCATACACCAAAAAAACTGAAAAGTCAAGATAGACAACTACAACAATTAATGTTATAATATAAGAGGTTACCGTTGAAATTGTAATAATTCAATATAAATTTGTGGTAGTTCCCTTAAATAAGTGAGCCAAGGGAAAGATAAATAGGCAGAAAGGAATGAAAACAAATGCTAAACAATATGCCAATGAATGATATGAAAGAAAGTAATAAAAGGAAAATAATGTTTATTATAATAGGTGTAATATGTGTTATATCAATTATATTAGCAATAATATTTCAGATAAGTCAATTAGCTTCACCTCCTGAAATCCCAGAACCACCAAAAGAAATAGTAGATTTTAAGGAAGTATTTGATAATAAATTAAATACACAAGGAAACACAATAAAGGCATTAGAAAAATTTAATGATGACAAGGAAATAGTTTATACAATAAATGAACAAAAGGAAAAATCAGATGGAAAATATGATATTGACATAAAAATCCCATTAATAAATATTAATAATCCTTCTACAATAGCAATAGACAAAGAAATAGAAGCAACATTTCAGGAAAAGGCAAGAAACATTATAAAAAGTGAAGAAGAAAATGAAGTAATATACACAGTAGAATATACAGCATATGTAAATGCAAATATCTTATCATTAGTAATAAAATCGACATTAAAGGAAGGAGTAAAAGCACAAAGAGTTATAGTAAAAACATACACATACAATATTACAACAAATGAGAGAATAGACATAGATGAAATGATATCAATAAAACAGTTAAACAAATCAGTAATACAAGGAGAAATAAATAAAGTTGTAGAGGAAAATGCAAGACAATCACAGAGTTTAATAGATTTAGGATATAATGTTTATGAGAGAAATCTTTCAGATGAAATGTACAAAATAGAAAATGTAGACAACTTCTTCTATGGACCAAATGGAAACTTATATATAATTTATGCATATGGAAACAATAGTTATACATCAGAATTAGATATTATACAAATTAGATAGAAAAAATATAATCCCAAGGAAAGTGGATGTGCCACATTTCTTGGGATTTTAAAAATAAAAGGGGATGTTACACTCAATGTTTCCATTATCTTAGTGTAAATATAGTATATATTATAAATTTGAACATTTAGTGAACAAAAAGTGTAAATTTTGTTAAATATAATTATAAATAAACAAATACCTATAATTAATTAGCTTCTTTAAGTTTTAAAGTCACATCCAAAGTTTCACCATTTCTAAAAATAGTAAGAACCATTTCATCACCGATCTTATGAGTATTTTTAATTTCATTCAATTTCTCCATTGTAGGCACAGGGGTTCCATCAGCGGCAGTGATTACATCGCCAATTTTTAATCCAGCAATCTCAGCAGAACTAAATTCCTCAATCTCAGCAATAAAGATACCTATAGGGTAATTATACCTTTTAGATAAACTTTCAGTAACATCTCTACCAGTAATTCCAATATAAGGTCTAAGGACTTTACTATATTGAATAAGTTGCTCAGTAACCTCTAATGTAGAACTTATAGGAATAGCAAAACCAATTCCTTCGACACCGCTCCCTGAAAGTTTTAAAGTATTAATTCCAATAACTTTACCTTCGCTATTAACCAAAGCACCTCCACTATTTCCAGAATTTATGGCTGCATCAGTTTGAATTGCGATATATTTATTACCATCTTCATCAGTAACTTCACGATTTATAGCACTAACAATACCACAAGTAACACTAGAATCCAAACCTAAAGGATTACCAATAGCCATAGCAAACTCGCCAACCTTTACGCTATTAGAATCTCCAAGTTCAGCAGGTGTAAGACCAGTAGCTTCAATTTTTATGATAGCTAAATCTGTTTGAGAATCTGAACCAACAATTTTTGCTTCATAAGTTTGGTCACTATTATATAGCTTAACTGTTATTTTTTGGGCTTCACTCATTCTATAATATGAAGAATTAGAAGAAGAGCTAACAACATGATTATTAGTTAAAATATATCCATCCTCACTAATAATGATGCCTGAACCTGAAGCAGTAGCAGTACTTGAATAACTACCGAACATTAAACTTGTTACAGAATATTCAATCTGAATTCCAACAATAGATGGTTGAACCTTAGATGCAACATCAATAGCGGTACCAGAATAATTTGCAAGGGAAATAGCAGTATTAGTGCCACCAGAAGTAACATTAAACTTTGGAGTCTGATTAGAAGAAGTATTTAAAAAAGAATCTCTAATGCTAGGAATACCAAAGCAAGTACCTAAAATTATAGAAGCACCAATAGCTCCAGAAAAGAAAGGCACTAATATATTCTTAGAAAAAGAAAAACTAGACTTCTTATTAGTAGTTGTTGTTGCATAAATTTTAACATCTGGATTATCATCAGAATTAAATTCAAAATTATTATTATCCATAAAAAAAACCTCCACATTCAAGACTTGTCTTACAACAATCTCATATAATCTATTATAAATATTATAGACAAATAATACAACATTAATGTGAAGAAAATGTGAAAAAACTGTAATAATTAAAATATCGCTTGAAAAAGTTTTATTATATAAGTTATAATGTAGAAGTACAATTAATGTACTCATAAAATAATAGAAATTAGAACACTTATATGAAATATAAAAATCAATACTAGAAATTAATATCTAGAGCAAGAAAGGAAAGAAAAAACATGGCAAATAGAGAAAAAGGGATAAGTGCGATAAAATTAATTTTTATGGTACTTATATTAGCAGTAATCATAGCAGGAATAGTATTTGTAGTAAAAAGGCTGTGGCAAGACAACAGTGTAAAAGACATAGGTACAGACCTATTATATATTAAAGCAAAATGCAAAATAATACATGATAAAAACATAATAGATTCAAATGAGCAATTATTAGGGCAAAAAATAACAGAATACACAGAAAATGGAGAGGTAAATGGAATAATTTCGCAGAATGATAAATGGTACAAGCTAAGTCAAGGAGATTTAGAGAAGATAGGAATAGGAGAGCTAAAAGAGGAAGATGGGTATCTAGTTAATTATGAAGAAGAAGATGTTATATTTGCAAAGGGAATATTAGAAAATGAACAAACCTATTATAAACTTTCTGACCTAGAGAGAGTAAGAGAAGAAAAAGAAAAGGAAAAACAAGAAAAGCAAGCTAATAAAGAGGCAGAGGAGAAAGCAAAAGAAGAACAAGAAAATAAAGAAACAGAAAAAAATGAGAATTCAGAAAATGTTGAACAGCCACAACAACAAGAAGAAGCTGTGCAACAGACACAAACAAAAGAATTAATTGCTGAGGCAACAGCACCAGAGGAACAAACTAAAGAACCAGAAGTAGGAGAGCAAACTCCAGCTCCAGAGACAGGAGAACAACAACAAGTACCACAGCCACAAGTTTAGAAAGGAAACAATAAATGAAGGAAAAAGAAATAGAAAGGCTAACTAAATTAAAAAAAATAGAAAATGACCTATACAAAAATGATCCAAACTTAAAATACATATGTGGAATAGATGAAGCGGGACGTGGACCTCTGGCAGGTCCTGTAGTGGTTGCAAGTGTAATTATGCCAAAAGATTCAATGATAGAATGGGTAAATGACTCAAAAAAAGTATCAGAAAAAAGAAGAGAACAACTATATGAAATAATTATAAAAGAAGCAATTGCATATGGAATAGGAATTGTAGACGAAAATATAATAGATGAAATAAATATATTAAATGCAACAAAAAAAGGTTTAACAGACTCATTAAAAGACTTAAAAGTACGACCAGACCTAATAATGGTAGACGCACTAAAGGGGATAGACACATTACAAATTCCATATATGTCTATAGTAAAAGGAGATGCAAAATGTTATAGTATATCTGTTGCTTCAATCCTTGCAAAGGTAACAAGGGACAGAATAATGAGAAGATACGATAAAATATACCCAGAATATGGATTTGAAAAACACAAAGGATATGGGACATCAGCACACATTGCGAAAATAAAAGAAATAGGACCATGTCCTATTCATCGTAATACATTTATAAAAAACTTTATCTAAATTTACTTAAAATATTTCCCCAAAAGAACATTAACATATTCATGATGAAGAGAATGAATATCTAATTCTTCCTGAGTTTTAATCTTGTACAATAAACTTGAACAAGTAAATCCAAATATGCTAGAAGCAAGTACCCCAGGGTCAACAGTATCAAGTTCACCATTATTTATTCCATCTTGGATAATGCCTTCAATAATATTTATATAATCAAAAACGTAATTCTTACAAGCGATGTTTCGAGGCTCATGCCCCCAAATTTGACTAAGTAAAATAGTGATAAAATCTTCATATTTAATTAGAACTTTAATTTGAATTAATATTATGGACTTTAATTTATCAACAACATTATCCACTTTAGAGGTTTTAATCAAAATACTATTTTTCAAAAGATTCATACCCTCTTCAACTAGAAAATTAAAGATTTCATCTTTACTAGAAAAATGGTAATAAAGGGTACCCTTAGCAACACCAACAACAGAGGTTATCTCTTCAATACTAGTAGCTTCATACCCTTTCTTAGCAAATAAATTCATAGAAGTCTCAAAAATTTTTCGCTTAGTCTTATTCATAAACTACAGCTCCTTAATGAGCACAAAAGAATTGTTCTATGGCTAGGCGCACGAAGGTGATATTCCATGAGGCGTACGATGGTACGTTGAATGGAAATCACCTGAGTAGCAACAACGCCAGAGGACGATTATTTTGTGCTCTAACATAAAATCAAATTTTCACGTCCAGCCCCAGTCCCTATAAACTTAACAGGAACCTCTAAAACCTCTTCAATTCTCTTTAAATAATTTTTAGCATTAATAGGTAAATCTTCTTTTGTCTTACAATTAGATAAATCTCCAAAATTACCGTCAAACTCTTCATAAACAGCCTCACAATTATTTAGATAGTCTGGGTTTGTAGAGAAATCAGTAGTGACTTTTCCCTTATGATTATAGGCAACACACAATTTAATTTTATCAAATTTTCCAATTGTATCCATATGATTAATTGCAATTGCAGTAATACCATTAACCATAACTGAATACTTTATAGCAACTAAATCTAACCAACCACAACGTCTAGGCCTTTTAGTAGTAGTTCCATATTCATGTCCAAGTTCACGGATTTTATCACCAGTTTCATTTAATTGTTCTGTCAAAAATGGACCAGTACCAACCCTTGATGAATATGCCTTAATAACACCATAAATCTCTCCAATATTTTTAGGGCTAATTCCTGAACCAGCACAAATTCCACCCATTGATGGATTTGATGAAGTAACAAAAGGATAAGAACCAAAATCTATATCCAAAAGAGTTGCCTGAGCACCTTCACAAAGAAGTTTCTTATTATCTTTTATACAATTATGTAATAATACAACAGTATCAACAACATAAGGTTTAAGAATTGTTGCATATTTAGAATATTCCTCAAAAATTTTTTCTGCATCTAACTGTTCTTTTCCATATAATGCGAAAATTTTATTTTTATTTTCGACATTTCTTATCACACAATTTTTAAATCTTTCTGGATTTACAAAATCTTGAACTCTAATTCCTGAACGTTCATACTTGTCACAATATGTAGGACCAATTCCACGAGCAGTAGTACCAATTTTATCATTACCTCTATTTTCCTCTAATAGTTTGTCCATAGCTATATGATAAGGCATAATTATGTGAGCTTTATCACTAATTCTTAAATTTGATACAGAAAAGCCATGAGCCTTCAAGTTATCAATTTCTTCAATCAAAACCCTTGGGTCAATAACAACACCATTACCAATAACAGCCAAAGTATTCTCATTTAAAATGCCAGATGGAATTAAATGAAAAGCATATTTAACACCATCAACTTCAATAGTGTGACCAGCATTATTTCCACCAGTACAACGTATTGAAACATCAGCATTTGTTGATAAATAATCTATAATTTTCCCTTTTCCTTCGTCTCCATAAAAAGCGCCTAAAACGACGTCTACATTAGACATAAGGACCTCCTTTTGATAAATAAAATTATCACAAAATATTTGTTTTACTTAAAAAACCGACTATATTATCCCCCAAAATACAAAAAAAGTCAATAGGAATCAGATTTTGCTAAAAAAGCTAGACAAATTTGCCAATAGGGACGGAGAGAATGCCAATAGGGACGGAGAATTCTGGCAATATATTGCCAGAATTCTCCGTCCCTATTGGCATTCTCTCCGTCCCTATTGGCAATATTCATAAAAAAATTGAATTATATCTAATTTTATGATAAAATATATGCGTGAAAAAATCATGCTAAATTTTGAATATATAATATAGCCGAAAAAGAATTTGTATTTGGATAAATCTTTCATACTACGCCAAATGTAAATTATTTTTCAACTAAAGGAAAGGAAGGATATAAATGCAAGAAAACGAAACATATGTAACACCACTAAGTGGAAGATATGCAAGCAAAGAAATGAACAAAATTTGGTCACCAAGTGCTAAATATTCAACATGGAGAAAACTATGGGTAGCACTTGCAGAAACTGAAAAAGAATTAGGAATTGATATAACAGATGAACAAATAAAAGAAATGAAAGAAAATGTAAATAATATTGATTATGATATTGTAGCACAAAGAGAAAAAGAATGTAGACATGATGTAATGAGTCATGTATATGAATTTGGACTAAAATGTCCAGAAGCAAAACCAATAATACACTTAGGAGCAACTTCATGTTTTGTAACAGACAACACAGATGTTATATTAATGACAGAAGCTTTAAAGATTGTTAAGCAAAAGCTAATTGTAGTAATAAATAACTTAAAAGAATTTGCAGAAAGAAATAAAAATATTACATGTTTAGGATATACACATTTCCAACCAGCACAGCTTACAACAGTAGGTAAAAGAGCAACACTATGGTTACAGGATTTATTAGAAGATTTAGAAGAATTAGAATTTGTAGAATCACACATGAAATTATTAGGATGTAAAGGTACAACAGGAACTGGAGAAAGTTTCATGAAACTATTTAAAGATGAAGAAAAAGTTAAACAAATAGATGGTAAAATTGCGGAAAAAATGGGATTTGATAAATTCTATGCTGTATCAGGACAAACATATACAAGAAAACTTGACTCAAGAGTTTTAAATCTATTATCAGAAATTGCACAAAGCGCGTCTAAATTTGCAAATGATATGAGGCTATTACAACATGAAAAAGAATTAGAAGAACCATTCGAAAAAGGACAAATAGGTTCATCTGCAATGGCATATAAAAGAAATCCTATGAGAAGTGAAAGAATAAATTCATTAGCAAGACATGTTATGATTTTAGCACAGGATCCAGCAATAACTGCTGCAACGCAATGGTTAGAAAGAACATTAGATGACTCTGCTAATAAAAGAATATGTGTACCAGAAGCATTTTTAGCAATTGATGCAATACTCATATTATATGGAAACATAAGTAAAAATATAGTAGTATATGAAAATGTAATAAAAACAAAATTAATGCAAGAATTACCATTTATGGCAACAGAAGAAATTATCATGAATGCTGTACTAAAAGGAGGAGACAGGCAAGAGCTACATGAAAAAATAAGAGTATATTCAATGGAAGCGGCAAGAGAAGTAAAACAATTTGGTAGACCAAATGATTTAGTAGATAGAATTGCAAAAGATACATCATTTGGATTAACAAAAGAAGAAATATTAGAAGCTCTAAATCCAGAAAACCTTTGTGGTAGAGCTCCTCATCAAGTAGAAGACTTCATACAAGAAAAAGTCAAACCTGTATTAGATAAATATGCAGATTTATTAAAATTTGAAAATATAGAGGTAAAAGTATAATTAAAAGAAATAATAATGCCATGCTCACATGAAAAATGCACTTTACATAATTGGAAAATTGTGCTATACTATAAGAGTAACAAGAAAACGGTCGAGAACTGTATAGGAGGTATAGCATGAAGATTTTTAATAATCCAGCTAAGAAAGTGCTAGAAGCACTAAATACATTAAAAGAATGTAACAACCTTCGGAAACTCTATGACTATGATTTGATTAGTCTTAGAGAAACGATAAACAGAGAATTAGAAGAAAGAGAACACAAAAGAGCAGAAATGATTAATTCACTCGAAGACATATGCAAGGATATGTTGCGTTCTCATAGAACGAACCATACATATTGGTATATACAGATGTCACCAAAAGAACTTATGGAAGAAGCAAATGCTGATGATATTACTGATCAAGGGATCTCTTACATAGTGCACAATCAAATGAAGGAGGAAGACTGTAGATTTATACAGTATGGACATAATACTTTTTTTATAAAAAAAGTAGTTGTTAACCACAATGAAGAGAAAAAGGAGTATTTCTTCGAGGTACAACGTATTGATAGGCTGGATCCTCTTTAAAAAAAGTGAAATTTTCAAACCAGGCACGGAGTTTCCGTGTCTGGTTTCGCCTTTAAAATATTAGTATCCAATTTTAGAAAATATTTATTAAAATTTCTTACCAGTTAATTTTTCATATGCTTCAATATACTTTGCTCTTGTAGTATCAACAACATTTTGAGGAATAGGTGTTGGATTTTTTGCATCCCAATTATTAGATTTTAACCAATCTCTCATAAACTGTTTATCAAAACTCTTTTGAGATTGACCAACTACATATTCATCTGCTGGCCAAAAACGGCTAGAATCAGGAGTTAAAACTTCATCACCTAATACTAAATTTCCATTTTCATTTAACCCAAATTCAAATTTAGTATCAGCAATTATAATTCCTTTTGTCAAAGCAAAATCAGCACATTTTTTATATATTTCAATTGTTTTAGATTTTACCTTTTCAGCCAAATCCTTTCCAATTAAATCACACATTTCTTCAAAAGTTATATTTTCATCATGACCTTCTGCTGCCTTAGTTGTTGGAGTAAATATAGGTTCAGGAAGTTTTTGAGACTCTTTTAAGCCATCAGGAAGTTTAATTCCGCAAACCTCTCCAGTTTCTTTATAGCTCTTCCAACCAGAACCTGTAATATAGCCTCTTACAATACACTCAACAGGTATCATTTTTAATTTCTTAACAAGCATGCTTCTTCCTTCAAAATCAGGAGTTCTAAACTCATCAGGAAAGTCCTTTAACTCTGTAGCAATAATATGATTTGGAATAATATCTTTTACAAAATCAAACCAGAACTCAGAAATTTTATTTAAAATTTGTCCTTTATTTGAAATCATACAAGGTAGAATAGAGTCAAAAGCAGAAATCCTATCAGAAACCACCATCATTAACTTATCATCATCTACAGCATAAATTTCACGAACTTTTCCACTACTAATTTTATTCATTACAATCAAATCCTTTCTTTTTTATAATATATGTAAATAAAAATATTGTTTATATTTATAAAAGAACCCTCAGTCACTTCGTGACAGCTCCCTTAGGTAAGGGAGCCAAGAGTAGAGAAAGAGACTTGCATCCCTTAAGGAAGGGAGGTGGCAACCGAAGGCGACGGAGGGTTTTATAAACTACATTTGGTTCAAATATTCCTTATACCCTAACTTCTGTAACTTATCATTTTTAGCTAAAACAGCAGATTCCATAGACTTTTTATAATCTATAATTTTATTGCGAAGAGCATCATCAGATGTAGCTAAAATAGTTGTAGCTAAAATTCCCGCATTTTTCGCACCATCAACTGCAACAGTAGCAACTGGTATTCCAGAAGGCATTTGAACTATTGAATATAAAGAATCAATACCATCTAGTTTAGAATGAATAGGAACACCAATTACAGGACAAGGTACTTGTGCGGCGAACACTCCAGGAAGATGAGCAGCACCTCCTGCACCAGCAATTATTACTTTAACCTTTCTATCATTTAAACTTTTAGCATATTTTGCAGCCTCTTCAGGGCATCTATGAACAGATAAAATAGTCATCTCATAGCTAATTCCAAAATCCTCTAAAACCTTTGCAGCATTTTGCATTACAGATAAATCAGAATCACTACCCATAATGATTGCAACATCTACATTTTTCTCCATAAATAATCATTCCTTTCTAAAATTATAAATATCAAATTAATTCGGAAAAGAATTAGTATATTGCTAGACATTCAAGAAAGAAATACCAGAGACGTACGTTGGTATGCCAAAGGATTTTCTTTCGTAGAATAACGAAGCAATATGCTGATTATTTTTCGAATTCTTTTAAAACATTAATTAATTGTATCTTCTCTGCCCTCTGCACACGAGCAGCCAAATCCTCAGGCGTATCCTCAGGAAAAACATCAACAACAGTTTGACTTATAATATCACCACTATCATATTTTTCATTAACATAGTGAAGAGTTACACCACTTTTAGTTTCATTAGCATTTATTACTGCACGATGTACATTCATTCCATACATACCTTTACCACCATATTTAGGAAGTAGTGCAGGATGTGTATTAATAATTGCATATTTATTAATAAGACCTGAGCCTATTAGTTTTAAATATCCAGCAAGAACTATTAAATCTACATCATAATGTGAAAGAACATCTAATAGTTCAGCATCAATCTCAGAAGGCAGTTTACTTTTAATAATATAAGTTGGAATATTAGCATTTTGAGCTCGAGAAAGGGCAAAAGCATTAGGATTATTAGATACAACTAATTGAATATTAGCCTTAAGATTACCAGAATTAATATTATCAATAATAGCCTGTAAAGTAGAACCATTTCCAGAAGCAAAAACAACCAAATTATACATATTTCAACAAATTCCTCTCTTAAAATATGTCATAATTATAATACAATACATAAAAAAAGTCAATTTTTTATACAAAAGTATATACTTTTGTATAAAAATCATATATAATATAAAGGTAGACCTTGTGTCTACCAATTTTGATTTTATACGTAAAAGAAATTAAGAAAGGGAGAACAATTATGTTCAACAAATTAAAAGAAGAATGTGGAGTATATGGAATATATTCAAAACATTCATATGAAAATTTAGCAGAAATAATAAGTGCAGGACTTTCATCTTTACAACATAGAGGAGAAGAAAGCTGTGGGATAGCAATAAACAAAGATGGAATAATTTCATATCATAAAGATTTAGGACTAGTATCTAAAGTATTCCCAGAACATGTTCTAAAAGACTTACCAACAGGAAAAATGGGAATAGGACATGTAAGATATTCAACAACAGGAGAAGCTAGAAAAGCAAATGCACAACCAATGGTAATAAGGCACAAAAAAGGCAATCTAGCCATAGCACATAATGGAAACATATTCAATGCATATGAACTTAGGCAAGAATTAGAAGAAAATGGAGCTATATTCACAACAACAACAGATACAGAAGTTATCAGCTATATAATAGTACAAGAAAGATTAAAATCAAACTCAATAGAAGAAGCACTAGAAAGAGCTATGAAGAGATTTAAAGGATCATATTCATTACTAATAATGACATCAAAAAAATTAGTAGTAGCAAGAGATCCACAAGGCTTTAAACCTCTTTGTATAGGACAAAACGAGGATGAATATGTATTTGCATCAGAAAGCTGTGCATTAGACTTAACAGGAGCAGAATTTGTAAGAGATGTAAATCCAGGAGAAATAGTAGTTGTAACCAATAATGAAATGAAATCAATTCAGACAAATATTGATGCACCAAAAGGATTATGTTCATTTGAATATATATATTTTGCAAGACCAGATTCAATAATAGATGGAATAAGTGTACATAAATTCAGAGAAGATGCAGGAAGAATGTTAGCTCGTCAAAAACCAGTTGAAGCAGACATAGTAGCAGGAGTACCAGACTCAGGATTAGATGCTGCTCTAGGATATTCAAAAGAATCAGGAATACACTATGATATGGCATTTACAAAAAGCAAATATATTGGAAGAACATTTATACAAAACACACAAGGAGCAAGGCAAAAATTAGTAGGAATGAAACTAAATCCATTGAAAACTGTTGTAAAAGACAAAAAGATAGTACTAATAGACGACTCAATCGTCAGAGGAACTACAATAACAAGAATAATAACAAGATTAAGAGAAGCAGGAGCAAAAGAAGTACATCTAAGAATTGCGGCACCAGCATTTGTAGATGTATGTTACTTTGGAACAGATATAGACAATAAAGAGAAGCTTATAGCTTACAATAAAACAGTAGAAGAAATAAGACAAGAAGTAGGAGCAGATTCATTAGAATATCTAAGTCTAGAAAGCTTAAAAGAAATAACAAAAAACTGTAATATAAAAGATTTATGTACAGGTTGTTTCACTGGAAAATATCCAATAGAAGTACCAAAAGAAATTCAAAAAGACAGATTTGAAGCAATAAAATTTTAATTAGAAAGCCCCACTACCTAAGAAAGGTGGTGGGGTGCATTTATGTGATGAAGGTTTATTACCAAATGAAAATAGGCATATTTTCCAAAGTTGGGTTGATGTTTTTCATTTATAATCCCTCCATAATAAAAGTTTTTTGCAACAATAGCTCTTTTTGGAGCTAATGTAAAAATTATACAATGTTTTCGTAAAAAAAGTCAAATGATTATGTGAAATAGTTGTCTCATTTAAAAAAATGTCGAATATAATAATATATGGGCATAAGTTTTAAGAATGCCTATGGTAAATACCAAAATAAACTTGGCATTTAATACATCATATGCCCAATAAAATATGGAGGCATTAAATGAGTGAAAATATATTAAGTTTAAAAAACATAACAAAAATATATCAAGCAAAAAATGGAGAAACAAAGGCATTAGATAACATAAATTTGGATGTAAAAAAAGGGGAGTTTGTTAGCATAATAGGACCAAGCGGATGTGGGAAATCAACTCTTCTTTCTATTATTGCTGGATTAGAAGACAAAAACACAGGCGAAGTTTACTTAGACGGAAAAGAAATTAAAGGAATATCTAGCGAAATAGGATATATGTTACAAAAAGATAGCTTACTAGAATGGAGAACAATATATAAAAATGTTATACTAGGATTAGAAATAAGAGGAATAAAAACAAAAGAAAATGAAGAATATGTAAATAATCTATTAAAAAAGTATCACTTATATGAGTTCAAAGATAAATATCCAACACAGTTATCAGGAGGTATGAGACAGAGGGCAGCACTTATAAGGACTCTAGCCATAAAACCCAAAATACTATTACTAGATGAAGCATTTTCAGCTTTAGATTATCAAACAAGAATAATGGTAACAAAAGACGTATATAGCATTTTAAGGCAAGAAGGGATCACAGCATTAATCGTAACACATGATATATCAGAGAGTATTAGTTTATCAGATAGAGTAGTAGTATTAAGTAGAAGACCAGCGAGAATCAAAAATATACATGAAATCAAATTTGACATGGAAAATAGAACTCCTATTAACTGTAGGGAAAGACCAGAATTTAGCAAATACTTTGATTTGCTTTGGAAGGAGTTGGATATAAATGGATAATAAGGATATTTCACAAGACAGAAAAAGATATTTGAAGAAAATAAGAATAAAAAAAATTACAGTATTAATTACACAGATGCTTATATTGATAGCATTTATAGCACTCTGGGAGATACTTGCGGAAACAAAAGTAATAAATAGTTTTATAACAAGTAGTCCAAGTAGAATTTTCGAAACATTTCTAAATGTAAAAGACAATAATCTGATGATGCATCTATGGGTTACAGCATATGAAACGATAATAGGTTTTTTAGCTGGTACAATTCTAGGAATAATAATAGCAATAGCAATATGGTGGTCAGAATTTTTATCAAAAGTGTTGGAGCCATTCTTAGTCGTGTTAAACAGTTTACCAAAAACAGCATTAGGACCAATAATAATTATATGGGTTGGAGCTGGTACTCCAGCAATAATAGTAATGGCAATAGCAATTTCATTAATTGTAACTGTACTAGATATATCAAATGGATTTGTAAACACAGACAAAGAAAAAATAAAAATGGCGAAAAGTTTTAATGCAACGAAAAGGCAGTTATTAACCAAAATAGTAATACCAAGCAATATAACTACATTTATTAATACATTAAAAGTAAATATAGGATTATCACTTGTAGGAGTAATAACTGGAGAATTCTTAGTATCAAAAGCAGGATTAGGATATTTAATAGTATATGGAGGTCAAGTATTCCAATTAGACTTAGTAATGACAAGTGTAATAATCTTAGGAATACTTGCAGCAATAATGTATCAAAGTGTTATAATACTGGAAAAATTTATTTTACGAGAGAAAAAATAAAAATGGCGAAAGGGGCATATGCACTGTGCCCCTTACATCCCTACAACCTCCAAGTTATAGGTCAGATTAAATAGTTTTATAAAATGAGTATTCGGAAAAATTTACATAATTTGACTTTTTAAAACAAATCTGGTAAAATATTGAAGGATAAATTAATATTTCCTAAAAGGAGAAAAGTCATATAAATGGAAAAAGATAAAAAGCAAGAGACAAAAGAACAATTAAGGCAGAAAAAGCAAACATATATAACATTAGAAGAATTAGTAAAAATATTAGGGGAGATACCCTATATAGAAATAGTTAATATAATAAAGGAATTGGTTAATGATGGCACTATAAAAGCTATTCGGAAAAAACAAGAATGGCAAAATACCATCACTTTTTTTAAAATATAAAATTATAAAAGAAAACGAAATAAAAGATAAATATACAAGTGAAATACAAACATTATGTAATATGTTAAACATAGAAGAATACTTAAAAAAACAACAAATATATGAAAAACACCGTGAAATTTTATTAGTACTAAACAACTTTTTAAAACAACACAAAGAAAAACTAAAAATACAGATATCAAAAAACGAAAGAGCATATCAAATTTGGAATGATGAAAAAATATTAGACAATTCTCTTTGTAAAAGTATTATAAAATGGAATAACTTAGAAAAAACACTAAATTATTATCTAACGCCAGAGCCATTTTTTGATTATATCCATACAAAAAAAGAAGAAATGAACATACTAGTTATAGAAAACAAAGATACATGGTACACTATGAGAAAAATACTTAATGAAACTCATGAAGAATTTTACTTACATGGACTAGAAATAGATGGACTTTTATATGGTGAAGGAAACAAAATAACAAAACTAAACGCATTAGAGGAATATGAAAAACAAGTAATACAAAGAAAATGTCAATTCATATATTGGGGCGACTTAGATTATACTGGGATAGAAATGTTTCAAAAAGTTGTTACTCAAAATGCAAATTCTAATATAAAATTATTTTCTACGATTTATGAAAAAATGATAGATAAAAAAACAATAAATCAATTAGGAAAAATAAAAAATAAGCAGAAATCAAATATCAAATTAACTTTATTCTTAAATTTCTTTACAGAAGAATATCAAAAAAAAATAAAACAAATATTAAGTGAAAAGAGATATATTCCACAAGAGATAATAAATGCAGAGGAAATAAAAAAAGAGGTATAGATAAATGCAAGAATATTTAAAAGGATTTGAGAAGCGTATGGAATTCTTTGCAATTGTTTCATCAATTGCAAAAAGGAGAAAAAGAACAGATAAAATAGAAAATCTATTTGAGGACAATCAATTAGATAATATTATAATGTCTGTATTAGTATATATAATGGAAACAACTCTAACAGAAGAACAAGAATGTACTCTAAACAATATTATACAATTTGTAAAAACGATATTACCATTTTACCAAAAGCAAGTATCTATGGAAGAAGCAAATGAAATAACAAGATATATAGTAAAAGATATTCTGCAAAACAGAGGTAAACCATACAGAATAAAAGTAATGAACTATGAAGAAGGCACAAAGGAAATAGTAGTACGACTAATCATTGATAAAGAAAATAAGGAAGGAGAAATAGTATACGAATTAAGTAAACAAGGATATGACTTTTTATTTCGTACTAAAGAAGTAGAAGATGAATTAGGCTTCCAAATTGAAGAAATAAAATTAAAAATGTTAATAAAAAAGAAAAACTATCAAGGAGCAATCAGGCAAAGCAAAGAAATAATAAGAAGACTAATAAGTCAAAAAAAGCAATTCTTACAATTTGAAGAAAGGTTAAAATCTAATATAAATGATATATCTAGTGCAGAATATGAAGAACTTGTAAACAACACAAATGCTATAATTCAAGAAGAATATGAAGAAATGAAACAAATAGACGAATTAATTACAAAATCCAAGGAAAGATTAGAACAAGAAGAAAAACAGCATAATGAATTAGATGAAAACATAAAAAAGGCAAAAAAAGAAGTATATGCAATATCAAAAAATGTAAGAACAGCCTTAAAATATCAACGTCAGATATTAATACAAGTACAAACACTAAAAAAATTATACTTACAAATACTAGAAGATACTATGAGTTTTAGCAAAAAGAAAAGATATAACTTTGAAGAAGAAATACTAAAATCATTAGAAAGAAAAGAAATAAAGCATACTGAATCAATAAATGAAATATATCAACAATTATTAAATCCACTATTCTTAGTAGGAGCAAAAAAGCGACTAAACTTAAATCTATTATATGATAATCAATCAAAAATAAGAGAGCAACAAGAGGATTTTGCAAGACAGGAAGAAGAGCTAGAAGATAATCAAAAACAGATAGAAGAAATACAAAAAAGAAATGAGATACATGTAGAAATAATACAGAATCTATTTGAAACTATAAATGAAGGAAATAAAGAAATCATATTCTCAGAATGGTTTAACAAATTAGAAGAAGAAAAGAAACAAAGATATTCTGAAAATAAAAGAATATTTTTAGTAATGCTAAAATTATTTGAAATAGAAACAATATCTATTTCTGAATTTCTTAAAGAAGAAGCAATTAATGAAAACTGTAATGGAGAATTCGACTTATCTTATTGCCTATATAAAATCTTAAAAGAAAATTCGAAAAAATTTAACTTTGATACAATAGAAATAGAAAAACTAGATACAATTTTCAACTATAATATAGAAAAAGATGAAATGAAAGAAACAATAGAAATGAATGATTTAAAGTTTATAGTAATAGGAGGATAATATATTGGAAGAAGCACTAAAAATATACAAAATTTTATTAGAAAAGGGAGAAATCAGTAGACAAAAAGACAGAGAATTATTTCAAGCATACACAGAAAATACAGAAATAAGAGAAATCTTAGAAAAATTCCAAATGGAATTAGACTTTAAAATAGTTGAAACACCACGTACTTTATATTTAGTAGCAAATATAGAAAACAAAATACTAAGCTTTTCTTTAAGAGAAATAAGAGAATCGATAGACTCAAAAGCTAATATAAGAGAAACTTTTCTGCTTTGCTATATCATAATGTTTATTTTATACCTATTTTATGGTGGAAAAAATGCAGATCCAAAACAAGTAGACTTTTTGCAATTAAAAGACATTGTAAGAGAATTAGATGAAAGATTTGAAAAAGTAGAAGAAGATGTTCAAACATTATTAGAAGAAGATTACTCAATCAATTTTAAAAATATTGCAGACGAATGGAAAGCTAAACTAATGACAGGAAATGGAAGAGATACAAGAAAATATATGGTAAAAAAGGCATGTAATATACTGGAAAAGGAAAAACTAGTTTTTTATCCAAAAGGTGAAGGTGAAGAGGAAATTAGACCAGAAGAAAAACTAGATAATTTAATGAGATATTACTATTTATTAGAAGATAGGATAAAAGAAATCAATCAAATATTTATGATAGGAGATGAAATAAATGCCTAAAATGAATAGAATTAGAATAGCAAACATTCAATATGACAAAAAAGTAATAAAGGACATGCTAATTAATTGCTATAGTGGAGAAAATGTATTATTAAACTTAGCAAATGGAGGAGGGAAAAGTGTCTTAGTTCAACTTTTACAACAGCCCATACTACCAGAAAGCAAAATACATAATAGAGAAGTATATAGTTATTTATCTCCAGACCAACCATCATACATATTAATTGAATGGAAACTAGACAATTCCCCCAATAATTACTTATTAACGGGAATCGTTATGAACCGTCTATTTTCTAATGAAGATATGAACAAATGTAAATACTTTACATTCATAAATCAATATAACACAAGTAATGAATTTGACATAAAAAATATACCATTCATTCAAAAACAGCAAAATGCAATAATATATAAATCTTATGAATCAGCATTAGATATGCTAAACAAAAGCAAAAGTACATCAAATTTAATCACATATAATAGAAATGAGCAAAGTGACTATAGAAATCAACTATCTGAATACGGAATATTTGCAAACGAATGGAAGATATTAGCAAAAATGAATGAAAATGAAGGTGGAGTAGACGAACTATTCAAAGACTGTAAAACATCAGATAGTCTAATAAACAAATGGATTTTAAAAACCATATCAGATAGCAATGAAGAAGAAAGCAAAGAACTAAAGGAAATGTTTTCGAGATTAATGGAAGAAATAATTGAACAAGAAGATAACATAAAGCAAAAAGAAATTTTAGAAGAATTTAAAGTAAAAATGCAAGAATATGAAAAAAAGTTAAAGGAATTATTAGAACAACTAGAACAGGAACAGCAAGTAGAAATAGACATTAACACTATCTACTTAAAATTACAAAACCTAAGTAATGAAAATCAAGGAAAAATAGAGCAAATAGAACAAAAAATGCTACAAAATAAAAAAGAAAGAGAACAAATAACATATGAAGAAATATCAGAGGAATACTACAAAACTCAAAGTGATTATGAGGCAATAAAGGAGCAAAAGGAAATAAAACAGGAGCAATTAGAAGGGCAAAAGCAAAAACTAGCAGATGCTATTTTTCAATATAGATTACAAAAAATAGCACATATCAATGAAAAAGAAAAATCCGCAATTGCTAAATTAGGAGCATTAGAATTATCAAGAACTAATGTAGAAAATCAAAATAATAAAGATGATCAACTTATAAAAATAGAATACAATTTGCAAGAAGAATACCAGAAAAGAATAAACGAAATTGAAAATAATTTAAAACAAATAGAAAACAAAAATAAAGATATAAAACAAGATATAAAAAGCTGGAAAGAAAAAACAGATATAAATCAAAAAGACATAGCGGAAAACTCCACAAAAATAGGAATATTACAAGAAAAGATAAGCCAATTTGAATTACAAGAAAAAGATATCTTTAAAAAAATGAACATTACTATAACCAGAAACTTATTAAATGAATTAGAAGAAAAAGAAGTAAAAAAACAACAAGAAGGCTTAGAAAAACATATACAAAAAATAAAAGAAGAAATAGAAGAATATCAAACACAAATAAAAAATGCTATAAGGCAAATAGAAGAATTAAATAAACAAGAAGATGAAAATAGTAAAAAATTAGAAGAATTAAGCAAAACCTATACAGAAAAAACAATAAACTATCAAGAATATCAAAAGCAAGAAAATGAGATAAAAGAAATCTTAAACTTTCATAGAATCAAAGAAAACATTTTCCAAAAGCAATTATATTATATGATTATAAATGAAAAGCAATTAGAATATAAGTTAAAAGTAGAAGAATTAGTAAGTCAAATAGACAGAACTAAGGAAACTATTACAGATTTAGAACAGGGAGCACTCCATAATTCACGTGAAATAAGAAAAGTACTACATAACGCTCATATTGAATATATTACAGGAGAAGACTATCTAAAAGGACAAGAAGAAAAATATCAAAAAGAATTACTAGAAAAAAATCCTTTATTACCATATTGTTATATTGTAACACAGGAAGACTTAGAAGAGATAAAAAAATTAGACATTAAAGAAGAAACAAACAAATTAGCACCAATTATAACATATCAAAATATAGGTAAAACAATGCAAAAAGAAAAGCAAATGATACAAATAGAACAGGTATATTTTTTAAGTTTATATCACAAAGAATGTTTTTCAACAAATGCCAATCAGTATCAAGAAAAACTAAAAAATCAGCTAGAAAACCTTAGAAAGAGAAAAGAAGAAAGTGAAAAAGAACTGCAAAGAATAACTAAACACATTAATATAATAGAACAGTTCAATTATGAAGAAAAAGATAAAATAGAAATGGAGCAAGAACTAGTTCACTTAGAAAGAGAAATACAAATAAAAAAGGAAGAAAACATAAACAACAAAGAGCAAAAAAAGAAGCTAGAACAAGACAATATCAATAGAAGAACTGAGATTGAAGAAAAACAGCAAACATTAAATGAAAAAGAAAAAACACAATCAGACTTTTTGCAATATTTAGAAGACGATATTAGGTATTGCGAAAATAGGAAGCAAAAAGCAAATAATGAAAAAGAAATAGAATTGAAGAAACAAGAAAATGAAAATATAAAAAATAAGATAGAAATAGCACAAAAACAGGAAAGAGAAAACATAGCAAATAAAAATGAACTAGTAAACAGGTTAGAAACTACTAGAAATAAACAAATAAAAATTCCAAAAAGGGAAAAACAAGAAACTTTAAACATATCATTAGAGGAACTAGAAGCGCAATATGAACAATTGTCTATAAAATACCAACAAGATAAAAAACAAATAGATGAACAAATAGAATTTTGGAGTAAGAACAAAAAAGACCTAGAGAAAGAGAAACAAAAAGATTATAAAGACATAAAGCTAGAAGATTATGCTTTAATAGTTTATTCAGAAGAAAAGGAAGATATAGCAAAAGAACAAAAAGAAGAAGAAGAAAAGCAATTAGAATATAAAAGAGAAGAAGCCAATAAAATAAATAATCAATGTACAAGAACAGAAACACAATTTCAAGCCATTTGTGATAATTTAAAAAGAATAGGAAAAACAGAACCAATTACTGCTAGCCAAATAAAAGGAAACTATAAATTACGTATAAGCAATATAGAAAAGGAAGAACAAGAAGGAAAGAAAAAGCAATCAGAATATATAGAAGAAAACAAAAAGATACAAAAACAAATAAATGAAATTGAACGAAAAATAGATATAAAACCAATGCCTGAGAAACTAGGAGAACCAAAAATAGAAAAAGAAAATTTACAAGAATTAATAAGCAAATATACAATGTTAAAACAAAGAAACCAAACTGAAAAAGAAAATATATATAAACTTCATTTAGAGATAAGTAATAATTATAAAGAAAAACACAGAATTATAAGTTCTTTCTTAGGAAACATTTCAATACAAAATACAGAAAAAGAAAATTTTGATACTTATTATTACATTTACGAAAAAATGATAGACTGTTTAGACAAACTAACAGAATATATAGGTATCTTAAACTTATCACTACAAAACATAGAACAAGATAAGAAGAACATCTTGCAACATGCAATTAAGCAAGGAAACATGTTATATCAAGAAATGAAAAAAATATCAGAATCTTCAAGAATCAAAAGTGGAGATAGATATATTCAAATACTAAAAATTGATATACCACAAGAGCTAAAGGACTATGTGGAACAACGAATAGAAAATCACATAAAACAATGTATTCAAGAACTACGTGAAGAATGTAGACAAAGTGATAACATCAAAAAAACAATAGAAAACAAAGTAGCCATATATTTATCAGACCGTCAGCTATTAAATTTAACATTAGATGTAGAAACAATCAAGGTAAAACTATACAAATTTGACATTGAAAACAAGAACAGTGGATTAAGGCAATGGGAAGATGTAATTGTTGGAAACTCAGGAGGGCAAAAATTTATAGCATGTTTTGCACTTATTTCAGCTTTAATTGAATATACAAGAAGGAAGGAAATAGAAAGTAAAGGTGAAGATGAAAAAGTAGCATCTTCAAAAGTCTTTGTATTGGACAACCCATTTGGAAAAACATCTTCTAAACATTTACTACAGCCAATGATAGACATATCCAAAAAATTCAACATACAAATGATATGTCTATCAGACCTAAGCCAAAGCTCAATCACAGATAAATTCACACTAATTTATCAATTATCACTTAGAAGTAGTAAATACACAAATAATAGTTTCTTAAATATAGAAGACTTTAGAGTAAACGGGGATGTCTCAATAGATACATCATTGGAACAAGTATTTTTAAGAAGCAATTTAGAACAAATAAGTTTATTTAATTAGAGAAATTGGCACTGAAAAATTTCAAATGAATGTTTACAAGAAATTTTATATGTGATATAATCCAACCATATTATAAGGAGTGGTAAAAGAAATGAATCAAATTCTTTACACAATGGAAAACCAAGAAGAAAAAAATAGAGCTAAAAGCATAATGTTATTTTTTGGAATAACAATAATTATATTTGGACTTATAATGGTAGCAATGGGTGGATATAGAATAGCCTCTGCTAAAATGGCGAAAGAAGAAGCATTAGAAGCGGCAAAAATACCAAATATCACATTAAGTATACAAGACAATAAAGTAAAAATAAACATAAAACATATTAGAGAAATAAAAGATATCATATATTCTTGGAATAATGGAGAAGATACTGTATTAGCAGTATATACAGACAACTTTACAGGAAGTATTGATGAAGAAATAGATATACCAGGAGGAACAAATACATTAAACATAAGAGTAGTTGATGTAGATGGTAAAACAGCAACAGCAACACAGAAATTCACATACAAAGGAACATATATGGACTTATCAGTAATAGATAACAAAAGTTTAAAAATTATAGTAACAGACATGATAGGACTACAAAGTGTAACATATAGTTGGAATGGAGAACAAGAACAAACTGTATACCCAGATGAAAACAATCAATCAAAAATAGAAATAACAACAGATATACCAACAGGTCTAAACTCAATAAAAATAAAATCTGTAAATAGAGAAAATGCTGTAGAAAATAAGGAAATGCAAGTAAAAGGAATTACAAAACCAACTATGAAAATAAACTACAACTCAGACAGAACAATGCTAAACTTAAAACTAAATGATGAACAAGGAATAGAATCATATTCATATAAACTAAGTAGTGCACCAATATCAGAAATAGCAGAAAATGGAAATATAATACCAAACTTTAAAGAAAAGCTAACAGTAGTTACATCACAAACAAAACAAGGAAACAAACAAACATCAATAACAGAACAACTTCCATTCCAAACAGGATTTAATTATCTAGAAATAACAATAAAAAATACTGAGGGAGTAGAAGAAAACTTCTCAGGCTGGTGTGCAAAATAATATGGAAAATTTTATGAAAATAATATATATAATAGACTTTTTTATAGTGTACTCATTCATAGGGTGGACACTAGAAAGTATATATAAAACAATATGTACTAAGAAAATAGTAAATAGTGGATTTCTATATGGGACATTCTGTCCAATATATGGAATAGGTGCATTAATAATGTACCTATTCCTAAGTGTATGTAATAATCCAATCACAGTATTCTTTACAGGATTTGTAATTTTATCTATATGGGAATACATAGTAGCTTGGGCATTAGAAAAAATATTTCATCAAACATATTGGGACTACTCAAAAAATAAATTCAACATAAATGGCAGAGTATGTCTATTAAACTCAATATTTTGGGGAGTACTTGGAGTAATATTCACATATATAGTTCATCCATTTATAGAATCACAAATAATAAAAATCAATGATATACTGTTAATAATAATAACAATAATTTTAATAATAGGAATTATGATAGACACAATTATAAGTATAATAAAACTAAACAGCATATCAAAGAAACTAGAAACAATAAAAGAAATTAGAAATGAAATAAAAATTAAATTACAAGAACTAAAATCGTCTAAGAATACAAAGGAATCTATCCAATTAATGATTAACGATTTAAAAGAAAAAGAGGTAAAATTAAAAGAAAAACTAGTCAAACAAACAGAAAGAATAAGAAATGCATTTCCAACCATGAAATCAGAAACATTTAAACAAATAGCAAAATACAGAAGAAAGTAGGAGAAATAAATGAAGCGAGAGATTTATATTATTGATGACGAAAATGATATAATATTTAATCTAAAAAAGTTATTTGCAAAAGAAAAAGACTATATATTCAAAACAGTAAGAACAGAGCAAATTGATGAAGCACTTAACAATATACCATCATTAATAATTATAAATGAAGATTCAATAGAAAGAAAAGTAATTGATGTATGTAATAAAATAAGAGGAAACGAAGACAACAGCATAACACCAATAATAGTAACAACAGCCAGTGAAAACAAAAAGCATAGACTAAACATTTTAAAAACGCAAGTAGAATTCATCATAAGGAAGCCAATAGACAGTGAATACTTATACTATACCATAAAAAATTTACTAAGACTAATGGACACAAACAGAAGAATAAGTCCATTAACAGGGTTACCAGGGAATGTACAAATACAAGCAGAAATGAAAAAAAGAATGTTAAAAAAAGAGGACTTCTTTGTACTATACTTTGACCTAGACAACTTCAAAGCATATAATGATACATATGGATTTTTAGCAGGAGATGAAATAATAAGGCAAACTGCAAAAACGATATTAAACAACATAAATAATGAAGAAACCATACACAATTTCGTTGGTCATATTGGTGGAGATGACTTCGTAGCAATAATCAATGAAGCGCAATATGAAGACATATGTCAAAGTATAATATTAGAATTTGATAAAGCAATATTAGAATACTACACAGCAGAAGACAGAAATAGAGGCTATCTAAAAGTTCCAAACAGAAAAGGAATAATAGAAGAAATTCCACTAGTATCAATATCAATAGGAATTGTAGAAGTAGACAAAACAAGATTTAACAATGTATTAGAAATTGGGGAAGTAGGAGCCCAAGTAAAACACCTAGCAAAAGTAATACAAGGAAGTGCATATGCTATAAATAGGAGAAAGTAAGAATAAAATATAAATGTAGAACAATCATAGGTTGATAAAAAACTTATGATTGTTTTGGTTAATAAAAAAATTAGAAATCCAAAAATGAAATAAAATAAGTACGTCACAAAAAACGTGAAATTATACAGCTTTTATAAATAAAAAAACGTGAAATAAAACTTAAAAAAAGGCAAAAAAACGTGAAGCACATATTGACAACAAATTATTTGGATGTTATAATTCAAATAAAATGGAGGGTAAAATGCAAAGAAAAATATATCAAGAAATTTTGAACTGGAAAAATAGTAATATAACGAAACCGTTGATGATTATCGGCTCGAGACAAATAGGGAAGACATATATTATAAAGGAATTTTGTAAAAACGAGTTTGAAAATTATATAGAGATTAATTTACAAAAATCTCCTCAAATAGTAGAAATTTTTGAACAAAAAAAAGATCCAGAAGAAAAATTTTATAAAATGTTAATAGAAATAAATAAGAATTTTAATGTAGAAACAGATGTAATATTTTTCGATGAAGTTCAAGAAAGTGAGCAACTAATTAGTGATTTAAAATTTTATTGTGAATCAGAGAAACCATATAAAATAATTGTAGCAGGTAGCTTACTAGGAGTGAAGCTAAATAGATTTCATTCTTCATTTCCAGTAGGAAAAGTAGAAATGTTAAACATGTATACAATGGATTTTGAGGAATTTTTAATGGCTTTAGACAAGAAAATGTGGATAGATGAAATCAAACGTTGTTACAAAGAAAATGAATCTATTGTTATACATGATAAATTATTAGATTTATATAGAATATATTTATACATTGGAGGCATGCCAGAATCAATTAATAATTATATAAATGAAAAAGAAAATATATTTAATTATAAAGAAAAAATAAAAAAAGATATAATAGATGCATATATAAGTGATATGTCTAAATACATTGAAAATGTATTTGAAGGAGCAAAGATTGAACAAATTTATAAATCAATCCCATCTCAACTAGGAAATAGAAGTAAAAAATTTCAATACGCAAAGATAAATAAAAATGCTAGAAGAAGAGATTATGAATTGCCATTAGACTGGTTGCTAGCAAGTAATATGATTATAAAATGCAATAATTTAACTGCAATACAAATTCCACCAAAAGCATTTGAAGATCCGGATTATTTTAAATTATTTATTAATGATGTAGGATTACTTAGTTCCCTATTAGAAATAAAATTTAATGATATATTATTAGATAAACCATATATATTTAAAGGAGAAATTGCAGAAAATTATGTTGCTCAACAACTTATCTCAAATAATATTAGTTTACAGTATTATAAAGTAGACCAAAAGAATAATGAAAATATGGAAATAGACTTTATATTATACAATGATGATGGAATTATTCCAATAGAAGTTAAGGCAAATGATAATACAAAATCAAATAGTTTAACAAAGTATATTAACAAATATAATCCAAGTTATGCAATAAGAATATCTAGTAAAAACTTTGGATTTGCTAATAATATAAAATCAGTTCCATTATATGCAACATTTTTAATTAAATAGTTTTATTATGAGTATGAGTAACTTCATTAATTTATGCATAATTAATAAAACTTTCTAATATACATTATATAAGAACATAGAGAGGAAGAAAATATCTTATGATTGTTATTAGAAAGAAAACTATATTTAATTGTTTAGTTATATTTTGCATTTGTTTCATATCATATTCATTAATCAAAAGTAACAATAAAGAAGAACAAGTAGTAGCACTTCCAGTAAGTAATAAAGTAATAGTAATAGATGCGGGGCATCGGTGGAGAAGATCGGTGGAGCAGTCTCAGAAAGTGGTATATCAGAAGCAAATATAAACTTATCAATTGCATTAAAGCTACAGAACTTATTAGAACAAAGTGGAGCAACAGTAATATTAACAAGATCAACAGATGAAGCCATATATGATGCAGAAGCGAGTGGAAGTATAAAACAAAAAAAGGTATCAGACCTAAAAAATAGAGTAAAAATAGGAAATACATCATCTGCTGATATATTTGTATCCATACACCTAAATAAAATCCCACAAGAGCAATACTATGGATGGCAAACATTTTATAAAAACGATGATGAGCAAAGTAAAAGACTAGCAGAAAGCATACAAAATAACTTAAACGATTCAATACAAAAAGAAAATCATAGGCTTGCCAAAACAATAAAAGACATATTTATAGTAGACAATGTAGAAATACCACTAACAATTGTAGAATGTGGATTTTTATCAAATACAGAAGAACTAAATCAGTTACAAACAGAAGAATACCAAGAAAGACTAGCATGGGGAATATATAATGGAATAATGGATTGGTTTCACAACAGTTAAATACAATTACCACTAGGGTTACGAGAATAGAACTATAGAAAATAAAAAATAAGAAAAATCAAAAATTTTTCTTATTTTTTATTTGTCAAGATATCATTAAAATTCCATGGATTTTAATTAAAATACTTTACCTAAAAGGTAAAGCGTGATATAATTTTAAATTAGAAGGGAGGAGTCAAATTGAAAAATAAAGAATACATTTATAGTATAGATGTTGAATATGGATATTAATGTTTCAAATAAAAAATTAGAAAAGATATTAAAAAGTGAGAAAAACATAAAAAAAGAATATAATATGTTAAGTCAAAGAATTATGATGCGAATCAATACACTACAAACAGTTGAAAATCTTTCTTTAGTTCCTACTGATAAACCAGAAAGATGCCACTTGTTAGATGGAAATTATAAAGGCTGTTTTGCTGTATGTATAGATTCTAATTGGAGAATAATAATAAAACCAAGAGGGTATAAAATGCCTTATGATAAAAATATAATAAAAGAAATAGATATAATAGATATAGTGGATTATCATAATTAAAATAATAATATGAATTGCGAGGAGATTTTTATGGGAAGTTTAGTAACAGATTATTTTGTACCAACTTCAGAATTAATAAAAGAAAGATTAGAAATTTATAATATAAGTCAAAAAGAGTTGGCAATAAGATTAAATATGAGTGAAAAGCATATAAGTGAATTGTTAAATAATAAAGTGTTATTAACAATGGATATGGCTATTGCTTTAGAAAAAGTTATAAATATAAAGTATGATGTATTAATGAACTATGAAATTAAATATAGAGGGTATTTAGAAAAGAAAAAAGAAATAGAACAATTAGAGAAAGAAGACTTAGCTGAAATTTGTTCTAAATTTCAGATCGATTTTATGAGAAAAAAGAAATGGATAAATTTACCAGATGGCTCATCTAAAGCTGAAAAAGTATATGAGTTATTAAAGTTTTTTGGAGTAAAAAGAGTAGAAAACATATTGCCAGTATATGCTAATCGAATTTATGAATATTCATTTAAAGAAGATGGCTATAGCATAGAGCCATTATTAGTATGGATTAGAAAATGCGAAATAGAAGCTAGAAAACAAGAAGTTAATGAATATAATAAAGAAAAATTTGAAGAAGCACTAAATGATATAAAAAAACTTATGGAAAAAGAAGACGTATATATTTTTTCACAAATAAAAAGTATATGTAATAATAATGGTGTATATTTTGTAATGGAAGAGGCAGTACCAAATAGTAAGGTTAGAGGAGCATTTACTTGGATAGGAGATAATCCAGTAATACAAATTAGTTTAAGATATTGTAGCAATGATCATTTTTGGTTTGCTTTCTTTCATGAGGTAGGTCATTTAATTTTACATGCAAAGAAAAGTCAAAATTTTATAGATTATCAACAAAAAGATTTAAATATGATAAGAGAATTAGAAGCTGATGAGTATTCGAGAAATACAATATTATCTGATGATATATATGAAAGCTTTGTAAAACAAGAGATAGAAAATTTAGACAGAGAAAAAATAAAGAAATTTGCAAAAATAAATTCTATTCATCCAGGAATTTTAGTTGGAAGATTACAGCATGATGGTTTTTTACCTTGGACCAGATATAGTGATTTTAAACAACATTATAAATGGGTGGAGTAGGAAGAGGAAAACAGCATTTCCCTAAGAAAAGTGACCTAATATTACAAAAACGAAATATAAACTTAACAAAGAAAACATAAACATTAAACACAAGAAAATCCGTAAATAAATGCGGATTTTTTTGTGCTATATATGAAGAAATAGTTATTTACAAGGAACGACAAAATTCTTATAATATAAAAAGAGATAATCAAAGAACCCTCAGTCACTTCGTGACAGCTCCCTTACAGAAGGGAGGTGGCAGCCGAAGGCTGACAGAGGGTTTAGAATAGGAAAAATATAAAATTCTTATAACAATAAAAATTATTCACTATTAATTATTCATCATTCACTATTCATTAAATAAAAAACTGGGGAGGAAAAAACATGAGAAAAGAGAAAGA
>CAPYID010000024.1 GCA_948739805.1 uncultured Clostridia bacterium
ATTATTAATTATTCATTGTGATTTTATATAATAAAATCACACATACAACCCCCAAGTTAATTTATATAATTAAAATGATTATCTACTAACAAATTACCATGCAATTTCGACAGTAATAACGAATGAAACTAAATAGAAGAAAAAACGTAGTGAAATAAATAAAATTTCACTACATTTTATTGGAAAAAAATAACTTTTTCGCACAAATATGATAAAATAAAGATGAAAAAATATACAAAGGATGGTGGTATGTATGAAAAAGGAATTTTCAAAAAATACAGCAGAAGTATTTACGAAAACAATGTTTCACTATATACCAGAAATACTAAAGTATATAGATGAAATAAAAGAACCTAGGAAAAGATATGATTACTCAATGAGATATTTAATGATGTCAGAAATGTTAATGTTTCTGTGTGAAGGAAGATCACAAAGATTTACTGAAACAGCATATGAGGATACAAGTTATTTAGAAAACATAAATAAAATAATAAAACAAGACTTAAAGAAAATACCAGATGCAGAAATATATACAGACGTATTTTCAAGAATAGAAAAAGAAGAAATAGAAGAATTTCAATACAAAATAAATTATCAAATGATAAGAAACAAAGTATATGAAAATGCAAAGGTATTAGGGAAATATAATCTATTAATAGATGGAAGTAGATTTCAGAAAGCACATTACGAAATAAGTCCAGAATGGTTGAGTCAAACGAAAGAGGGAAAAACTACATGGTATCTCTCAATGCTAGAAATGAAACTAGTAGCAAACTCGATGGCAGTATCAATAATGAGTGAGATGATAAAAAATAGGGATAAGAAAAAAGAAAATGAGACAGATGAAGATGTAAAAAGAAAAAGTGAAGAAGAAATAAAGCAAGATTGTGAAATAAATGCAACAAAGAGACTATTGCCTAAATTCAGAAAAAAGTATTCAAGATTACCAGTAAGAATAATAGCAGATTCATTATATCCATCGATAGAGATAATGAAGATGTGTGAAGAACTTACATTTGAATATATATTTGTATTAAAAGATAAGAAAATACCAACATTAACAAGAGAATTTCTTGATTTAGTAAGCTTACCAGAAGGAAATAGGCAGTTAGTAGAGAATGAAAAGGAAATAATATTAACAATGTGGGTAAATGAGATAGATTATCATGGAATAAAAACAAATATAATAAGACAGATAAAGAAAAACAAAAAGGATGGGAAATATGCAATATGGATGTGGATGACAAATAGAGAAATAACGAAAAAAAATATTAACAAGATAATCTCTTGTGCGAAATTAAGGGATTACATAGAAAATCAAGGATTTAAAGAGCAAAAAGTAACAAGTGGAATAGATTTAGAACATGTATATTCAAAAGACATAAAAGCAATAAAAGTGATATACACAATCATACAAATAACACACCTAATACTACAGATAATAGAGCATTCAGATATATGTGGGGAATTTAATAAAAAATATGGAAGCGTAAAAGTATTTCGACGACAATTTTATGCTTACCTAACAAGAACATCTATAAACATAGAAATTATACAAATCAAGATACAGATACGCTTCGATAACTCGACATCAAGTTACTTAAATTATACAGAAGAACATTGAAAAAATCAAATTTTAAAACGTAGTAATATAGGGACTTTTTGTGCTTTGGGGACAAAAAGTTAAACGCTAGAAGTATTGAAAATACTGGATTGCGAAAAATGAGATAAAAATAATTAGTAAAACCTTTAATTTTCTAAGAAAAATTTTTTCATTCGTTACTACTGCAATTTCGACAAAAATATAGAAAAATATGTCGTAATATGGTATAATCTTATTATGGGGAAAAATAAGAGAGGATAAATGATATGCATAAACTTATAGGATGGTATAATGAAAATACAGAAAAATTTTGGATAATAATAATATTAATAGTATCAGTAATTGCTTTTACTCAGATAGCAAACAATTATTATAAAAATAAAAAAGAAGATACAGGAGCAAATACAAATGTATCAAGTGCGAGAAACACTATAAACAATGAGATAGATGGAAAATTAGAAAGTACAACATCATTAATACAAGGGTCTGGTGTATCAAAGAATAAATTAGAAAAGGAAACAGCTGTAATAGATACTTTTATAAAATACTGTAATGAGGGGCAAGTAGAAAACGCATATAACTTATTAACAGACGAATGTAAAGAAGAAATATTTCCAAGTTTAGAAAGTTTCAAAAGCAAATATCATAATAGTGTGTTTAAAACATATAAAACATATAATGTTCAAAATTATTTTGGAGATACATACAAACTTAAACTAACAGAAGATGCGTTAACCACAGGGAAAGTAGGAGCGAACTCACCATATCTTCAAGAATATATGACAATAGTAGAAAAAGATTCAGACTATAAATTAAACATAAACAACTATATTGGAAGAACAGAAATAAACAAAACTAGCACTGTTGAAGGAATTAAAATAGAAGTACAAAGTAAAGAAACATATATGGATTATTCAGAATACACAATAAAAATTCAAAATACTACAGAAAACACTATATTATTAGATGATGGAAAAAGAGCAGACAATATATATTTATTAGACGAAAATAATGTAAAAGAATATGCAAACACAGGAGAAATAATATACAGTAATTTAAAATTATTACCAATGCAAACAAAAAAATATACATTTAGATTTTCTAATACTTATTCAAACACAAGAAAAATGAAAAGATTAGTATTTAAGAATGTAATAATGAATTATGAGGAATACAACAACATATCTGATAAAAATGATTATGAAAAATTCGAAACAATAACAGTAAACGTATAGAAATATATGTAGAAAGGAGGAACAATGGGGAAAAGTAAGAAATTAAAAATTATATTAGTAATTTCATGTGTTATAGTAATAATGATAGTAAGTGCTTGTCAATATATTATTACATTAGATGAAGGAAGGCAAAATGATGCTGACCCCAAAAATGTTCCTTCTACTGTTAGAAGCCATCTTAATGAATCAGCATTAGATGGATACTTAGATGATATGAAAGAGTTAAAAGTAAAACCATCAAAAAACGGTGGATATGCATTAGATGTTGACTTAGATGAACTTGTAGACAGTATAATAGAAGACCTTAACAAAAGTGAAGGAAGATTATATTTAAGCCAAGGCAAAGCTCATGAATATTTAAAAAAGATGATAATGTCTGAATATATAACACAATATCCAGACTTAAGAGATTTAGCCAATATTGGAACTGAAGTTTCAGATGGTGAATTTCAAGGAATAATACAATTTATAAGACACAAAAGCGATGACACAGAACAAACACTAGAATATATGCCACTAGGAGAAGATGATGAAGTAAACTCAAAGACACTATATGGATTAATAAATCAAGCAAATGGTTTAGGAGGAGTATCAGAAGACATTATTCAAGAAGCCAGAAATAGAGTATTAAATCATTTCTCAATAGATGCACAAGGGAATCTAATAGTAGCAAATTGGAGTAAAACAATAACAAAACATGTAAGTGGAGAATACTCAACAGAATATCCTGGAAGAGACGCACAAGTAGACTATTCAGAAGATGATAGGCAATACTTAAAAAATGCAGACGAAAATGTTACATATCAATATTTTACACATATTGTAAACTATAAATCAGTAGTATCACAATATACTATGCCATTTAACTATTTATGGGCATTTTTAGTATGTGGACGAGACGAAGAATTTATTAGTGATTTTTCAGACCTAGTATTAGATAGTACAATAGAAATAGGAATATATGATAATTTAACAGAAATAGAAGAAACAACAATAGAAGCATATAATGATAGTCTATGGGAACAGATAAAAGTTTCAACAAGAACAGTAGTAGATGGGGAAGTTACAGCATCAAGCGAAGGACCATTAGGTCCTCCAGAAATAGTAAGTACAATGCATAAATTTGAAATAAACTATACAAAAACATACTCAAATTCAATTACTGTAGCAGTTACAAACTTAGATATATGGTATATGAAATATTCTGCAAGCTATGAATATGAAGTAGAAGATTCAGGAGAAGACAAAACAATAGATCATTTAGAGCCTATTGAAAATGACAAAGTTATAGAAAATGGAGAATGGCAAACTGTTAGTAGAACAGAAGAACCAATAAAAGATGCAACAGGAAATGTAACAAGGACAAAAGTTACTGAAAAATTAGAAAAAACAGACAGAGTAACTCAAAGAATATATACCCAACGTACATTCACAACTATTTATCATACAATAAAGCAAAAATATACCTTAAAAGGAGATCCAGAGGTATTTGAAAAAACAGATCCAAGATTAAAAGATGGAGATGAAGGATACCCAAACTTCTGTACATTATATATAAACTCATTATCAGCAAGAGGAAACATAAGTGGTGCAGAAACATGGTTATTTGCTATAATTGAGAGCAACTCAGACACAGTTAATATGCTTGAACTTACAAAATATATGTTTTACTGTGCTACTGGTATAAATTGGGGAGTTACATCATTTAACTTTGACGTTTTATACCCTACAGAATCAACTGGTGACTTATATGGAGGAACAGTAGAGGAACAAGTTTGGTTTGCATTATTAGATGCTGGATATTCTAAAGAAGCAGCAGCAGGAGTATTAGGAAACTTACAACATGAATCTGGAATTAGAACCAATAATTTGCAAAATTCTGCAAATACCAAACTAAAACTAAGTGATGAAGAATATACAGAATATGTAGATAATGGAACATATACAAAATTTATAACAGATCAATGTGGATATGGTATTGCACAATGGACATCAGAAGGTAGAAAAAAGGGATTATATGATTACAAGGTAGAATTAGGCGTAAGTATAAGTGATGCAAGATTACAAATAGAATATTTACTAGGAGAAATTTCTAAAAATGGTGGAGCAAATGGACATGCAACATATCAAATGGGAGGAAAATATGGAGGAAGCACATATGACGACTGGTTTAATGCAAAAACACCAGAAGATGCAGCAACAGCATTTTGTAAAGTATTCGAAAGACCTAAAAATTATAGTAGTTTAGCAAGCAGAAGAGAAAGTGCTAGACAATTTTATGAAAAATATAAAGATAAAACAAAAGATAGTCTTTATATTGGAGATATAGAATTATCAGAAGAAAATAAGCAAAAAATGTATAATATGTTAAATGATGCCGTAAGAATAGCTAATGATGACAGATATGGATATAGTCAAGCAAGAAGAATGGAGGAATTTTATTATGATTGCTCTAGTCTAGTATATAGATTATACAAAAAGCACTTTAACATAGAGGTACCACTTACAACAGCAGGCTATCCTATATGGTATAAATATAATGTGGGAAAACCATCACAGGTTGAACTACAGCCAGGAGATGTACTATGGATAAAAGGACATGTAATTATATACATAGGTAATGGAAATTATGTTGCAGCACGTTCAGGAAAATTTGAAAGACCTAGACAAATTGAAGTATATCAAGCCAATAAGAATGACTATACATATGTTTATAGATTTATTGGAAAATAAACTATTATATAAATGCTATAATCGCTAGCCCTTGAGATTTTCTCCTTACAGTCGAAAACTTTAGTAGGGCGAGAACAAATTAAAGAAAAATCTTTGATTTTTCTTATTTGTTCTTTAGAGAAAATTAAATAGGCGACGATAATCGCTTATTCTTCTGTGAAGAAAATAAAAAATAAATAGGAGAGTGCAAATATATGAAAAAAATTATAATCGCCATAATAATCATCTTGATATTATTTATGATTACAGCAGGAACATTAATATTTATATTAAAAAACAATGAACCAGAGGAAGAAGCAGTAGAAGGGGATCCTGGTATGGATATTAACTTTAATGAAACAACAGTAGAGCCAGTAACAGATAATATTAGTTTTTTCACAATACAAAATTGTATACAAGGGTATTTAAATGCAATAAATCTTAAAAGTTCTAGTTATTATGATGATTATGGTGAGCAAATAATAGATAATAATGAAATAGCAAATAATATATATAATCTTTTAAGTAAAGAATATATAGAAGAAAAGAAGATAACAACAGGAAATGTATTAAATAATATAGACAAAGTAGAAGAAAATCTTATATTTGTACCATTAAAAATGAACTATCTATTTCTTCAAAAAATGACAAAATATGCAGTAGAGGGATTTTGTATAAACTGGGATAATGAATATGTAAAAGATTTATACTTTATAGTAAATGTAGACGAAACAAACAAAACATATTCGATAGAGCCATTAAATGCAGAAGAATACAAATCTTTAGAAGATATAGAATTAAACAGAACAGAATTTGTAATAAAGAATAATGAATTAAACAATGAGCTAATTAATCAGCCAATTACAGACCAATACTTATGTCAACAATACCTTTTAGTACAAAAAAGGCTAATGTTATCAAGACCAGAAATGTCATATAAATATATAGATGAAGAATATAGAAATAAGAGATTTACTAATTTAGACAACTATATAAAATATGTAAAAGAAAACAAAGAACACATACTAAAAATGGCATTAAAAGGATATCAAGTAGAAAGAATGGGAGATAAAGTAAAATACATGTGTAAAGATCAATACGGAAATTATTACTTATTCAATACTGATGAAGTATTAAACTATACAGTATTACTAGATATTTATACAATTGAACAAGAAACCTCAAAAAATGCATATACAAGATATGATAAAAGAAAGAAAGTTGCATATAATGTAAATAAATGGGTACAAATGGTAAATAACAAAGACTATCAAGGATTGTATAACTTATTAAACGTAACATTTAGAGAAAACAACTGGAAAACTGTAAATGAATTTGAAAACTATATAAAAGAAAAATATCCATCATACTATGAGGCGGAATATGTAAAATACGAAGAAAGTGGAGAAAGTGCAGTTCAAACAATTACACTAAAAGACATAGAAGGAAAAGAGGAAAACAAAACAGCAACAATAATCATAAAACTAAAAGAAGGGTTAGACTTTGAAATGTCAATAGCCCTATAGTGATACCATGCAATTTTATTGAAATTACTCGATAAAATTGCATGTTTTTATTGAATATATTCAACAAAAATGGTATAACCTAAAAAGTACTGAAATATTAGAAAAATTAATGTATTACATAGCCAGCAATAATACACAAACATTTTCATATAGTGGTATGACAGGAAATTTTAGTATAGATACAGTAACCCTAATAAGTTATGTAGGTTACTTAAAACAAGCCTTTTTAATAAATGTATTAGAAAATTACTCTACAAAAGAAATAAAAAAATCAGCAAACCCAACTAAAGATATGATTTCTAATTTTAAAGTATTAGAGAAAGTAGGAGAGGTAGGAGATGGAGGAATTATATGTATGATAAACTTATTAATTTAGATGAAAAAAATAGAATTATACCATACACATATTTATAATAACGTCCTACTTTAACATTAATCAGAGAGTTACACTACAGATTATCTATGGAAAAATGTATTAATGAGACATTTTTTAATGGAAATAATTCTATAGCATGGCTTGCACATAGGATTTCAGGTTTACACGATAGAAATAATAATGCAATAATGAAGAGATAGTAGATAAATTACTTGGAATGATAGATAAAAAGTATTCATAAAACTCACATTTAAAAATATAATTTTAAATGTGAGTTTTCCTATAAAATGGGGATTTTCAACTTTAATGGACGTATGTTCTTGGAGTAAATTGCTTAAAAGGAAGTGAGGCTTAATTTGAAAAAATACACAAATAAATCTTTAATAACTAAGTGTGCCTTTAGAGAGAAGCGTGAAAGGAATGGATTTTTTATGAAAAAGTATATGACTTATATATTAATATTTTTATGTATAATAGTAATAACCCCACAAGTATTTGCAGATGACGAAGACTTAGAAGAGGAAATAAACGACACAGCATGGATCTATGAGCAAATAGAAGCAGCAAGCTCAAATGCAACAGATGAACCAAACATCAACTCAAGATCAGCAGTAGTATATGATAGAACATCAGGTGAGGTTATATGGGGAAAAGATGAAAAATCGCAAAGAAAGATGGCATCAACCACAAAAGTAATGACATCAATAGTGGTAATTGAAAATGTAAAAGATTTAAGTCAAACTGTAACTATATCAAATAAAGCAGCAGGTGTAGGAGGTTCAAGACTAGGATTACACACAGGAGACAAAATCACAGTAAACGACTTATTATATGGACTTATGTTAGAATCGGGAAATGACTGTGCAATTGCCTTAGGTGAATATGTGGGTAACTCTGTGGAAAACTTTGTTGGTATGATGAATGAAAAAGCCAATAATTTAGGATTAAGTAACACTCACTTTGTAACAGTAAATGGATTAGATGCAGATGAGCACTATACAACAGCAGTAGAACTTGCAAAACTCACAGACTATGCATTGAAAAATGATAAATTTAAAAATATAGTAGGAACAAAAAACTATACAGTTACAATTAATGGATATGGAAAAGCAATTGATAATACAAATGAGTTATTAGGATATTTAGATGGAGTTTATGGAGTAAAAACAGGATTTACAAATGGGGCAAATAGATGTCTAGTTACATCTGTAAAACGCGGAAATATGGATATAATATCTGTAGTCCTAGGAGCAGACACAAAAAAAGATAGAACAAGAGATAGTATAGAAATAATTGAATATGCATATACAAACTATAAAATTGTAGATGTGACACAAAACATAGAAAAATCTTTTGAAGAATGGAAAAATCAAAACAGAGTTAAAACAATAAAAGGAATCTCTAAATATGTAGACATAGAACTGGGTGAATGCGATAACAAAATAATTCCAATAAAAAATGAAAACATAAAAGATATTGAAATTAATATTAATAGCATAAAAATAGTAGATGCGCCAATAAATAGAGGCGAAAAAATAGGAAAATTAGAATTAAAAATAAACAATGAAACAAGAATAAGTATAGACATTATAATAGCTGAAGATGTAAATAAAAAAGATGAAAAAAAATATTTCTTTGAAATATTATCAAATTTAAAAGAATACTATAAAAGAGCAATTATACACACATATGAGATATAAAAAAGTATGACGAACAATAATTTGTAAAAAATATAAAAAACTATTGACAAAAAAATATAAAAGATATATCATAATACAAACAGACTTTTTACAAACGGAGGTTTATTATGATATCGACATTACATATAAAAAATATAGGTATAATAGAAGACTTAGTCTTAAACTTAAACAATGGATTAAACATCTTAACAGGGGAAACAGGAGCAGGAAAAACTCTAATAATAGATTCACTACAAATAGCAACAGGGGGGAGATTCTCAAAAGAAATGATAAGACATGGAGAAGAATTTTCATTTGTAGAATTATCATTATATATGCCAAACCATGAAAATGCTATAGATGGAAACATTATAATCTCTAGGGAAATACATACAAATGGAAGAAACTCATGTAAAATAAATGGAAGACTAGTAACAGTCAGTGAATTAAGATTTTTTATGCAAAACATAATTGATATCCATGGGCAAATGGACAATCAATCATTACTAGATTCAAATATGCATATCAAATATCTAGATGATTTTATAGGAGAAAATATAAAGCCATTAAAAGAAGAATACACAAAATTATATAATGAATACAAAAGCATATTATTAGAATTAAAAGAAAACTTTGGAGACGACAAAGAAAAACAAAGAAAACTAGATTTATTAAGATATCAAATACAAGAAATAGAAGTAGCCGACCTAAAAGTGGGGGAAGATGTAGAGGTTGAAAATCTAAGAGAAAGAATAAACAACTCAGAAAAAATACAAAACAACTTAAATGAAGTAGATAATGAAATAGGAGAAACAAGTATAGACTCTGTAAGTAATGCAATAAGGGCATTAGAAAAAGTAGAAAGTTTAGACACAAAATATGAAAATACACTAAATACCTTAAAAAGTATTTACTATGATTTACAAGAATTATCAAGAGATGTAAAAGCATTCAAAGATGAAATGGAATTTGATGAAGAAGAAAGAGAAAAAGTAGAACAAAGAGCAGATTTAATTCATGACCTAAAAAGAAAATATGGTAATGATATAGAAGAAATTTTAAAATACAAAGAAGAAATTAGTAATGAAGTAAGAAAGATAGAAAACTCAGAAGAATATATTTTAAACCTAAAAAAACAATTAAAAAATGTAAAAAGTAAAATGAGAGAAATATCAATAAGAATGAACAAAATAAGAGTTCAGTATGCAGAAATTTTATCAAACAAAATAAACATAGAATTAGAAGAACTAGAAATGAAGAATGCAAAATTTAAAGTTCAAGTAGATTTTAGTGAAACAATACAAATTCATAAAGATGAACAAGATACAGGAGAGCAATGCATTGTGTCCAGTGAATGTGGTAATTTAAATAAAGCAGAAGAATATTATAAAGATGGACAAGATAAAGTACAATTTCTTATTAGTACAAATATAGGAGAAGAAGATAAACCTTTAATAAAAATCGCATCAGGAGGAGAAATGTCTAGAATTATGCTAGGAATAAAAAATGTATTAGCAGATGTAGACGAAGTTCCAATAATGGTATTTGATGAAATAGACACAGGAATATCTGGAAAAGCTGCAAAAAGTGTAGGAGAAAAACTAAAACAAATAGCAAAAAGTCATCAAGTAATATGTATAACACATCAAGCAAACATTGCAGCAAAGGGAGACTACAATTATTATATAAGTAAAAATGTTGAAGAAGGAAGAACAATAACAAGTATTAAGCAATTAGACGAAGAAGAAACTATAAAAGAAATCGCAAGAATTGCGAGTGGAGACTGTTCAAAAGTTGCCTTAGAACATGCGAAAGAACTAAGAAAAATAGCTTAAATAATATATAATCACATTCCCACAAACACAAATTTATATGTTTGGAAAAAACATATAATTCAAGGTCGGCAATAGGCTTTCAGGAGAACTTAGAGTATCAGGTTCAAAGAATGCTGCACTACTATAATTTCAGATAGAATAAAAGAAAAATACAAATAAAATACAAAACAAAAATTCGCAAAAGCGTTGAAATATTTTTGGGTTTATGATATAACTAATATATTAAATGAAGTAATATAAATTTAAAGGAATTTCAACTATTTGGAAACTCCGAACAGTTGAAAAAAGGAGAAAATCAATGAAAAATAGAAACGAAAAAAATGAAGATAAGAATTTGAAAATTACATCTCATGACTTTTTAATATATAGAAATGCTAATGATGATATAAAGATTGAAGTATTATTAATTAATAAAGATATATGGTTAACTCAAAGTTTAATTGCTGAATTATTTGGGGTTGCAAGAAGTACAATAACAGATCATATTAATAATATATTAAAAAGTGGAGAATTAGATGAAAAAAGCACCGTCGGAAAAACCGACATTGCAAATTCTGACAAACCAGTAAAGATTTATAATCTTGATATGATTATTGCTGTTGGATACAGAGTAAATTCAAAGAAAGCTACTGATTTTAGAATATGGGCAACAAAAATCTTAAAAGAGTATATGATTAAAGGTGTTGTTATGGATGATGAAAGGCTTAAAAATCCAAGCTATATTTTTGGGGAAGATTACTTTGAGGAAACATTAGAGAGAATTAGAAATATAAGAGCAAGTGAGCGAAGATTTTATCAAAAAATTACAGATATATATTCTGCTTGTAGTATAGATTATGATAAAGATGCAGAAATCACAAAAACATTTTTTAAAACAGTACAAAATAAATTACATTATGCTATTACTGGAAATACCGCAGCAGAGATAATTTATAATAGAGTTGACTCGAATAAGGAACATATGGGATTGACATCATGGAAACAATCACCTGATGGTCCAATATATAAATATGATGTAGATGTAGCAAAAAACTATTTAACAGAAAAAGAATTGCACGATTTAAATAGAATAGTTACAATGTATTTGGATTATGCTGAATTACAGGCAGAAAATCATAATGCTATGACTATGCAGGAGTGGATTGAAAGACTGGATATTTTTTTACAATTTAATGGACAAGATATATTGCACAAAGCGGGAAAGATATCACAAAAAGTTGCTCAAGAATTAGCATATAAAGAATATGATAAATATAAATTAAAACAAGATAAATTATATGTATCTGACTATGATATGTTTGTAGAACAAATAAAACTTATTAAAGATAAAAAATGAACTTGCAATTAATTCTTTGTAAGTTGAAATATGAACTAATAAGAAATGATTATCAGTTGGTAACAATTTGTAACCAACTGAATATATATTAGTTCTTTATAACAAATTTACAATCTTTTTTATTTAAAATTTACCTCAGTAAATTAACATAAAAACTATAATATGCATAAAATATGAACATAAGGAGGTAAAGTTTGAAAAATAATTGGAGACAATTGTTTTCCAAATTAATTTGTTCCTTAGAAAGGAATGATAGTAAAAATGGGGAAATATATAATTCAAGGTCGGAAATAGGCTTTCAGGAGAAGTTAGAGTATCAGGTTCAAAGAATGCGGCACTACCAATAATTGCTGCAAGTATATTAAATGGTGGATTAACTGAATTACATAATGTACCAAACATTTCAGATATAAAAATAATGTTGCAAATTCTTGAAAAATTAGGTTGCAAAATAGAGCATGATAGTGATAAAATAGTAATAAATTCAAAAGAAATAAATTCATTTGAGATACCAGCCGATTTAATGCACAAAATGAGATCATCTGTAAGTATAGTAGGGGCGCTAATAGGAAGATTTAAAAACTGTACCTTTACATATCCAGGGGGATGTGATATTGGAAAAAGACCTATTGACTTACACTTAAAAGCATTTAAACAGCTTGGAGTAAATGTAATCATGAAAGACACAAATATAAAATGTATAGCAGAAAAAATGAAACCATCTGAAATAACTTTAGATTTTCCAAGTGTTGGAGCTACCGAAAATATAATGCTAGCATCAATTTTTATAGAAGGAGTTACAAAAATAAAAAATGTAGCTAAAGAACCAGAAATAGAAGATTTACAAAATATGCTAAACAAAATGGGAGCTAAAATAAAAGGTGCAGGAAGTGATGTGATAGAGATTACAGGAGTAGACCACTTAGAAAATGTAAGTTACAGAGTGATGCCAGACAGAATAGAAGCAGGAACTTTATTATGTGCTGTTGCAGCAAACAAACGGAAATATAAAACTAATAAATGCTGAACCTAGTCATATGGAAAAAACATTAGAGAAACTAAAAGAATGTGGTTGTAATATTATAATAGAAAGAGATCAGATACTATTAAAAGCACCAGAAAAACTTTTTAAAGTAGATATAGAGACAGAGCCATATCCAGGGTTTCCAACAGATATGCAATCAATATTTGTTGCAACATTAATAAAATCAGACGGAATATCATCTATGAAAGAAAACATATTTGAGAACAGATACAAATATGTTACTGAACTTAAAAAAATGGCAGTAAATATCATACAAGAAGATAGAAAAATAAAAATAACAGGTGAGAAAAACATAAAAGCTACTAATTTAAAGGCAATGGACTTAAGAGGTGGAGCAGCTTTAGTTATTGCAGCTTTACAAGCAGACGGAATTACAGAAATTTCGAATATAGAATATATATTAAGAGGATATGAAAATCTAGATGAAAAATTAAGAAAATTAGGAGCTAAAATAAAAGTAGAAGAAGGTGAATAAATGCAAAAAAATTCCAGAGATAAACATAGAACTAAGCAAAATAAGAATCCTAAAATTGAAAAAGAAAAAAGAATAAAAAAATATAAAATTATAAAACTCATAATAAAATTATTTATTTTTATAGCTTTATTAACTGGATTAGTTGTATATGCATTTACTTCACCTATATTTAATATTAGTGAAATTAATATATTAGGAAACGAAAAATTTGAAAAAGAAGAATACTTAAATTTATCACAACTAAATATAGGAGAAAATATATTCAACTTTAGAAAATCAACAGTTATTTCTAATATAAAAACTAATGGATATGTAGAAAGTGTAAAAGTAAAAAGAAAGTTACCAACAAAAATAGAGATAATTATAGAAGAAAGAACACCAACATTTTTAGTAGCTTTGGAAGATGGAACATTTGCATATATAAATAATCAAGGGTATATTCTAGAAAAATCAGAAATTAAACTACCTTTAGCCATAATAACAGGGATATCGACAAAAACAGAGAATATAATAGAAGGTAATAGACTAGAAAATGATGACTTAGAAAAGCTACAAAATGTTATACAGATAAAAGACTCAATTAATAATATAGAAATAAGCGAAGACTTAAGCAAAATTGATATTACAAGCAAATCTAATTATATATTAACATTTGAACAAGAAGCAAAAGAAGTATATTTAGGAGATGTAAGTAATTTAAGTAGTAAAATATTATATATGAAATGTGTATTAGAAGAACAAAAAGAAATACCAGGTATAATATATTTAAATCAAGAACAAGTTTATTTCTCTCCCAAATAAACAAAACATGTATAGTTAATTTTCATAATTGTCCAAATACTATAAAATTAAAATGATATACAAAACAGTGTAGGGGCGGCGAAAGCGAGAAAAAATATAAAAGAAGAAAATTTATTTTATTCTTTTATATTTTTGCGAGCGCAGCATGGAAAATTTGGTAATTGCAGTAAAATTTGCTTTGCAAATTTTCCATGCTTTGCCAAATTTTACTGCGGTGGGAATAATTTTTAGACGTTCCACTACAACGAAATTATTAGTATATGAAAGGAAAAAATAATATGAACAAAAAACAAATAGCAATTACATTAGGAATAATGTGTATATTACTAACTAGTGGAATTATAATACAAATAAACACAATAAAAAAGAATTCCATTTCAAATAACATTAGAACATCTAATAATGACTTAAGGGATGAAGTATTAAAATATAAAGAAAAATATGAAAAAACATATACTGACCTAGAAGAAGTAGAAAATAGGCTTGAAAAAGCAAGACAAGAAGCAAGTAAAAACAATAATTCATTTACAGAAATGGAGCAAGAATTAAAATCTATGAACTCATTACTAGGGTTAACAGACTTAACAGGTGAAGGAATAATAATAACAGTAGCAGATAATGAAAATGCAAGTATAAAAGATGAAGACTTATCAAATGAATTAGTACATAACACTGATATAATAGAATTAGTCAATGAATTAAAAAATACAGGAGCAGAAGCAATCTCAGTAAATGGACAAAGAGTAGTATCCACAACATCTATAAATTGTGTAGGCGCTGTTATAACAGTTAATGGAGAAAAGGTAAATTCACCGTTTACAATATTAGCAATAGGAAATAGAGAAAGACTAAATGGCATAACAAGACCAGGGTCATATATAGAACTTATGGAGGAATCTGGAATAGTAATAAAAGTGGAAAAATCAGAAGAAGTTACAATTCCCAAATATAATAAGGTAATAAATGCAAAATATATGTCAATTAAAAACTAAAAGGAAAGGGACTTTTATATGAATAATATAAAGAAAATATTAAAAATGGATAAAAGTAAACTGCCAGTTTCTATAACAATATGTATTATGTGTTTTATAATTGTTTACATAATGTGCATACAATTTAAAACAGCTGGAAGTATTGAAGAATCAAGCCTTGAAACCATGAGAGAAAATGAACTACGAGAAGCATTAGCAAATTGGAAACAAGAATATGAAGAGGTAAATAAAGAATTAGAAAGTAATAAGCAAAAAATAAAAGAATATAAAGATAAAATGGCATCAAATGAAGAAGCAGGAGAACTACTAGAAGGAGAATATAAAAATGCAAAAATGTTATTAGGTCTTACAGATGTACAGGGAACAGGCATTATAATAACACTAACAGATAATGAAGAATCAAAATATATATCTACAGATTTAATGGATTTAGTAAATGAATTAAACTCAGCAGGAGCAGAAGCAATATCAATAAATGATCAAAGAATAGTAGCAATGACAGATATAGTAGATGTAAGTGACTTTATTGTTATAAATGGAAAGAGAATAACATCTCCATATACTGTTAAAGTAATAGGAGATGTTACATATCTACAAAGTGCTTTAAGCATTAAAAAAGGTTACCTAGACAAATATAAAACAAATGGATATACAATATCTATAGCAACAGACAATAACGTTAATATAAGTAAATATGAAGGTGAAATGACATTAAATTATGTAAAATAGAAAGGATTGATAAATTTGATAGTAATAGCTATAATATTAGGATGTTTAATAGGAGTAATATTGGGAGTTAATGCTCCTATAATTTCATATACATATTCAAAATATTTGGCAATAGCAATTGTTGCTGCTTTAGACTCGATATTTGGGGGGATATCTTCAACATTAAAGGGAAACTTTGATTTCAAGGTTTTTGTATCAGGATTTTTTGGAAATGCTATATTATCAATGCTATTAACATACCTTGGGGATAAACTAAATGTAGACATATATTTAGCGGCAATAGTAGTATTTGTAAACAGAATGTTCTTAAACCTAACGATAATAAGAAAATACTATATTGAAAAAATATGGCCAAAGACAAAACAAGTCAAAAAAATGGATTAAAATTCCAGAATTAAGTAATATCAACACACACCGATTTTATTACAAAATTATTGCAGAAATATTACAAAAATATTACGAGTTTCTATTGACTTTTTTTAAAAAATATTATATTCTTTAGTGCGTAGAAATTATATAAAATTGGAGGAGAAAAAATTGGCAATAGGTGATATAATTGTCGGTTTAGATATAGGAACTTCAAAGGTATCTGCTATTGTTGGAGAAGTCAATAATTTTAATCAAATTGAAATAATTTCATCTGTAAAAACAAAATGCAGAGGAATTAAAAAAGGTAAAATTATTGATGAAGATGAAGTTGCAGAATCAATAGCCAAGACAATTCAAGATGCAGAAGAAGAAGCCAATTTAAAGATAAACTCTGCTTATGTCACAGTTCCAGGTAAATATGCAACAATAGTACAAAATTCAGCAACCAAGGAAGTAAAAGACAAATATGCAGGAATATCAATAAAAGATGTTGGTGCAAGTATGATGTTAGTAAAAGATATAGAAGTACCAGATGGAAAAACAATAATAGATGTTGTACCTGAATGCTTTAGACTGGACAATGGTGAAGCAGTTCAAGACCCAATAGGAGCATTTACAAGTAGTCTTACAGTTGAAGCACAAGTAATATTATTGGACAAAGAATATCTAAAAAAAATATCTTCTATATTTAGAAAAGCAGGAATAGAAAAAATAGATGGACTAGTTCCAATAACCCTTGCAGAAAGAAATCTAGTATTAGACAGAAATGAGTTAACAGACAATATTATGTTATTAGACATAGGAGCTGGAAATATAGACATAGGAGTATTTGAGGGAAATAAATTCGTATACACAAACACTATTCCAGTAGGAGGAGACACAATAACAAAAGACATATCTTTAGTATTAAATATTAGTGAAGAGGAAGCAGACAAACTAAAAAGGCAATATGGGCTTGCTCTAAAATCTTTTATAGACAATGATAATGAAATTTTCTTAAGTACATATACTGGTGAAGCTAAAACGAAAACAATAAGAAGTTCAGAGCTGATAGAAATTATCGAGGCAAGAATTGAAGAAATGTTTGCTTTAGTCAATAAAGATATAATGGTTCAGGGAATAAAACCTAGAATAAACAATGTAGTGCTAACAGGACAAGGTATAGCAAATATTAATAAAAGTGATGTAGCAGGCAAAATCATATTAAACATTCCTGTAAAAATATCAACAGGGAGGCTTGTAAGCACAATTAGACCAGGGTATAGAACAGCATATGCACTAGTTAGATATATTGCATCAAAGCCATTTGCAAAATCAGTGTCAAGTTCAATAGATACATCAAAAGAAGAAAATATTTTGAAAATGGTTTTTGAGAGAATGAAAGAATTCTTTTATAGTTAATTTAGAGGAGGAAAAATAATGTTAGAATATAATGATGAAGAATTAATTAGAGGAAATGAAGGAAGTGCAGTAATCAAAGTAATAGGAGTTGGTGGCGGAGGAAACAATGCTGTAAACAGAATGATTGATGCAGGAATAAAAGGAGTAGAGTTTATAGCAGTAAACACGGACAAGCAAGCACTACAAATTTCTAGAGCAGGAGCAAGAATACAAATAGGAGAAAAAATAACAAGAGGATTAGGAGCAGGAGCAGATCCTAATGTTGGAGCACAATCAGCAGAAGAAAGCAAATCAGAAATAGCAGAAGCACTACGTGGAGCAGACATGGTATTTGTTACAGCTGGAATGGGTGGTGGAACAGGAACAGGTGCAGCACCAACAGTTGCAGCATGTGCAAAAGAGATGGGAATATTAACAATAGGAGTTGTTACAAAACCATTCACATTTGAAGGAAAGAAAAGACTTGCTCAAGCAGAACGTGGAATAGAGAGTTTAAAAGGAAAAGTAGACACATTAGTAGTAATACCAAATGATAAATTATTACAAGTAATAGACAGAAAAACATCAATAATAGATGCATTTAGAATGGCAGATGATATATTAAGACAAGGTGTACAAGGTATATCAGACTTAATAGCAAATCCAGGACTTGTAAACCTAGACTTTGCCGATGTAAAAACAATAATGTTAGACACAGGAATGGCACACATGGGAATAGGTAGAGCATCAGGAGAAAACAGAGCAGAAGATGCAGCAAAACAAGCTATACAAAGTCCATTACTAGAAACATCAATAGAGGGAGCAAGAGGAGTAATCATAAACATAACAGGTTCAAGCTCTTTAGGATTACAAGAAGTAAATACAGCAGCAGAATTAGTACAAAGAAGTGTAGACCCAGAAGCAAATATTATATTTGGTACAGTAATAGACGAATCTTTAGAAGATGAATTATTAATAACAGTAATAGCAACAGGATTTATAGATGAAGAACCAAGACAACCATTCTCAAAAATAGGAGTAGATCAAATTGTATCAAAAGCATGGGAACAAAAAGTTAATCCAATACCAACATCAGTAGAAAGTTCAAGTGGTAACTCAGGAGACTTAGACATACCATCATTCTTAAGAAAAAACAAAGGATTAAATAAATAAATTATATAACACTAAAAATAGTGGAGCTTTTAGCTCCACTATTTTTACCAATAGGGACGGAGAATTTTGGCAATGCACATTGGGGACGTAAAAATGTGCATAAATTTGTTTATGAAATTATTATAAATTTTACATTTTTATTATAGTAATTTTAATCTATTTATGTTATATTATAACTAATATGAGAGGGCTTAATCATAGATGGAAGAACATGATGCGACTATGAGATAAAAAGAGAGGGTTATATGATAAAGAGCGAAATAGAAAATTATGCAGAATTTAATATAATACGTTATTCACAAGTTTGGGAAGATGCAGATATATTAATTGAAGCATTAGACATAAAAGAACAAGATAATATCCTATCAATTGCATCTGCAGGAGAAAATGCTATAAGTATGTTAATTAAAAAACCAAAAGTAGTATATGCAATAGATTTAAATGTTAATCAGATAATGTGTACAGAATTTAAAATTATATGTTATAAATATTTAAACTATGAAGAATGTATGCAATTACTAGGAGTTTTTGAATGCAACAATAGAATAGAACTATATAAAAAAATAGAGCGATACTTACCAGATAATGTTAAAGAATATTTAAGTAATAATATAGAATATATAAAAAAAGGCATAATAAATGTAGGAAAATTTGAACATTATTTTAACATATTTGGGAAAAAAGTATTGCCATTAGTACATAGTAAAAAAACAAGAAAAGATTTATTAGTGAAAAAGACAAAAGAACAGAGAATAGAATTTTATAACAAAAAATGGAATAATTTAAGATGGAACACTGTATTTAGAATTTTTTTCTCAAAAACTGTAATGGGAAAAATAGGAAGAGATAAAGCATTTTTTAGATATGTTAATGTTAATGTAGCAAAACATATATTAGAAAGAACGAAATATGCAATAACACAGCTAGATACATCACAAAACTCATATTTACACTATATTATTAATGGAAAATATGAAGATGCATTACCTGTTGCATATAGAAAAGAAAATTTTCAAATTATAAAAAACAACATTGATAGGATAGTAGTCTTAAAAGAATCAATAGAAACATTTATAGAAAGAGAAGATATTGAGCATATAAACAAGTATAACTTAAGTGACATATTTGAGTATATGAGTGAAGAACAAATGTGTAAAATAGTTAGACAAATGCTTACAAAATCAGAAAAAGGAGCTAAAATTGCATATTGGAACATGTTATCAGACAAAAGAGCTTCAAAATACATAAAAGAACTTAGCTATAAAGAAAAAGAATCAGAAGAATTATTAAAAAAAGACAGAGCATTTTTTTATAATAAATTTATATTAGAGGAAGTTAAGTAGAAAATAAAAAAGGGGAAAAAATGATTATAGAATGGACAAGTATAATTTTGATAATATTATTACTATCTATAGATTTAGCAATAATTAAACTAATAGAAAAAAAGACAAAAATAAATGGAGAAATGAAAAGAAAGACCTTTCACATAACAATGGGAATATCAATGTTAACTTTACCGTATATATTTACTTCAATATACTCTGTAGCAATACTCGCAATTTTAGCAATAGTTATACTTATAATATTAAAATACACAAAATTAAAAAACGGTATAGGAACAGTAATATATAGTGTAGATAGGGAATCTTGGGGCGAAATATTTTTTGTAATCTCAGTATTAGTAATATTTTATTTATCAAAAGGTGATAAAATTTTATATAGTGTACCAATATTAATACTGACATTAGCAGATAGTGTAGCTGCTCTGATAGGAAAAAATTATGGAAAAAAAGATATAAGTTATATGAATGAAGACTCAAAAAGCATAGAAGGTAGCTTTATGTTTTTCATGACAGCATTTATAATTACATTAGTACCATTATTATTATATACAAATATTGGAAGAGAAGAAACACTAATTATTTCAGCAATAATAGGTTTTAATGTTTCATTAATGGAAATGGTATCACATTCTGGAAATGACAACTTATTAATACCTCTAACCACATATGCACTATTAATAACACATATAAATTTAGAAGTACAAAGCCTAAGAATAAACTTAATAATACTTGCTACAATATTCATACTAGTAACAATTGCCAATAAAGTAAAATCATTTAGTAAACTGACATTAGTAGAAGCTTTTGTAGTTGGATACTTAACAGTTACACTATATGGAATATACGGAATATTTCCACCATTAATGTTATTTTTAACATGTTTAAGATTTCCAAAGTTAAGAGAAAATGAAAAAAATAATTTGTATGATGCAAGAATAATAGAAACAAATGTATTAGTTGGAATTATAATTGCAGGACTAGCAACAATAACAGGAGAAAAATCAAAATTTTTTATTACATATAGTTTAGCATATAGTATGCATTTATCAATAAATACATTTGTAAGACTAAAATACTATTTTAACTTAACAGAAACAAAAAGCCTGATATATGCTTTTTCAAAAGGACTTATATTCATATTTGTACCAAGTATAATAATTCAGAAAATTATATTCAAAGAAAGTATACAGATAATCACAATAGTATTATCAATAATAATGCTATTAATATCATGTATAGCAATTATGATAGCAAAAAAAGAAGTAGAACAAGAGGAAATATCCATAAAAAATGGATTAATACATATGAAAATAGTTGCAGTATTAATCGGAATAATGACAATAGCACAATTTTATAATTTAATATAAAATTAGTTGAAAACCCCAATTTATAGTGAATTATTACCAACTGAATTGTAACAGAAGGAGAATAAAGTGGAAATAATAAAAAACGAAGAAAATGGAAATATAAAAATTACAATATTAGAAAAAGGAAAAGAAATAGCAAAAGCTAGATGTTATTATAAAAAAACACCAATAATATATGGAAAAAATATAGGAACTATAGGGGATATTGAAATTATAAATAAAGAACACGGAAAAAAATTATTAAGTGAATGTGAAAAAATATTTAAGGAAAAAGGTATACATACAATAATTGCACCAATGAATGGAAACACATGGAAGAAATATCGAACATTAAAAAGTACAAATAATGAACCAGAATTTTTACTAGAAAATGTATACCCTATGGAATACAATACATTTTTAGAGACATCAGGTTTTAGCGAATGTAATACATACACATCAAATAAAGGCAAAATTGATGATGCATATTATTCTGAAATAATTGAAAAAGTAAAAATCAAACACAAAGAAAATAATATTTTAATTAGGGAATTTAACAAAGAACAAGCAATAGAAGAATTAACAAAGATATATAATATATCTATAAAGAGTTTTAAAAGGAATCCATATTATACAGATATAGAAAAAGAAGAATTTCTAGACCAATATAAGCAATATTTAGCATTAATAGATCCTGAATTTATACTAATAGCAGAAAAAGAAGGAAAAGAAATAGGATTTATATTTTGCATACCAAATTATAATGAACTAAAAATATATGGGAAAATAAAAACGCTAATATTAAAAACAATAGCAGTATTGCCAGAATACGAAACATTAGCTATAGGAAATGTAATGTTAAACCAAATAGGGGAAAAAGCTACCAAAAAGGGTTTCAAAGATTGGATATTCGCATTTATGCATAGTACAAATACATCACAAAAAATGGCAAAAAGAAATAAAGCAGAAACAATTAGAGAATATGCATTATATAGGAAGGAAATATAAAGGTTGAAAAATAGTTAGTAACAATCCGTTTCTAACCAGGTCTGTGTCTTAGAAAGGAATGAAATTAAAAATGAATAATTTGGCATATGAATTAGTTGAAAATTACAAAAAGTATCCAGATAAAATAGTAATTATTGACAAAAATGAACAAATAACTTATAAAAATTTATATACAAAAGTTGCTAACTTTAAAGAACATCTATTAAAAAAAGGAATAAGAAAAGGAAAAAAGGTATTAGTACTAGTACAAATGTCAAAAGAACTTTATATAGCACTTTTAAGTTTATGGTCTATAGGAGCAATTCCATGTTTTATGGATGCAGGATTTATAAAAGGAGGAATGAAAAATAATGAATTTGATAGTATAGAAGCTGTTATAGGAACAAAAAAATATATATTATATTCAAACATAAACAACAACTTAAAAAAATTAAACACAAAAATTAATGTAAGCATAATAAATAAGTTAAAAATCAAGGACATGTTAGAGGTACAAGAAGTAGACAAGGACTCATCAGCAATACTAACTTACACAAGTGGTACAACAGGAAAACCTAAGATAGCATCAAGAAGTCATGAATTTCTAAAATGTCAAGGAAAAATTTTAATAAACACACTGAACTATGAAAAAGAAGACATAGAAATATCTAGTATTCCAATATTCACACTATCCAATATTAGTGCAGGAATAACAACACTAATAGCACAAGCAAATTTTAGCAATTTAGGGAAAACAAATGCCAAGAAAATAATTAACCAAATAATAAGACATAAAGTAAACAGAATAATGGCAGCACCAGGACTATTGCAAACTGTTATAAAATATGCATTAAAAAATAATATACAAATAGAAAATGTAAAAAAGATATTTACAGGAGGAGGAGCAGTATTTATTGACTTAATTAATAATATAAAAAAAGTCTTTCCAAAAGCTAAAATAATTACACTATATGGATCAACAGAAGCAGAACCTATTTCAGAATGTGATGTTACAGACATCAGTAAAAGCGACCTAGAGAAGATTAGGAAGGGTTATGGCATTTTAGCAGGTAATATTATAGGAGTAAAAGAATGTAAATTAATAAAAAATGATAGAAAGGAAATTGGAAAAATAACGACAGAAGAATTTAAGAAAATGCAAGTACAAGACAATGGAGAAATTGTAGTTACAGGGGAAAATGTATTAAAAGGTTATGTGGGAGGAATAGGAGATAGAGAAAATAAATTTTATGTAGAGGAAGAAATATTCCACAGAACAGGAGATTTAGGTAGTTTTGACGAAAAAGGTAGACTATGGCTTAAAGGAAGAATAAAAGAACCATATTTCAACATAGAATCTGCTTTACATTCGAAATTTAAAAATATAGGTAAAACAGCAGTTTTAAAAAACGATAATAAAATAACAATAGTGCTTGAGAAATGTTGCAAAATATCGATAGAAAAAATAAAAAAAGAAATTGACTTTGAGAAAATAGAAAACATAATATATGTTAAAAAAATACCAGTAGACAAAAGGCACAATACAAAAGTAGATTATAATGAATTAAGAAAGGTATTAAAAATATGAACTTTATAAAAAAATGGTATACATATCAAAAAGAGAGATTTCCAATTCTAATATTTGGTATATATGTAATGTGTATTGTTATTGGAGTATTTGGATTTGTAAATTTTTATACACCAAATAGAGAACGTGAAATTAACTATATAATTATAATACCAATGATAATAGTTACATTTTTACAATTTCTAATGATAAGAATAGTAGATGAATTTAAGGATTATGAAGAAGATTGTAAATATAGACCATATAGACCAGTACCAAGAGGATTAATAAAACCAAAAGAACTAAAAATATTATTTATTATATGTGCATTATTACAAATAATAGTAACAGTATTTGCAACTGAAAATCGAATAAAATCAATAATATATTTATTAATAATGTGGATATTTTTTGCAATAATGAGCAAAGGATTTTTTATAAAAAAATTCTTAGAAAAACACATATTACTAGAAGTATTACTAGATGAAATAATGATGCCATTAATGGTTTTATATTTATCATCATTTATGAAAATAGGACTAAATAAAGATATCTGGAAAATATTAATATTATCATATATAATATCATGGATAGTTGAAATTGCTAGAAAAATAAGAGCAAAACAACAAGAGGAAAAAGGTGTAAAGACATATACAGCAATATTTGGAATACCAAAAGCAATAACAATATTAATTATACTAGAAACACTACTAGCAATCGTTCAATATATGATTTTAGGAGTTAATCAGATAGTTTTAATAATACTAACATATGCAATAATAAATATTATAAATATTTTATTTGTTATAAAAAAGGACAAGACATTTGCTAAAATGGTAGAAATAAGTGCAAATATCTATATAATATTAGTATATCTAAGTATGTTATTAATGATATAAGAGGAGCAAAAGAAAATGAAATATATAATAGAACAAAACTCAAAAGAATATGAACAAATGGGAGGAAAAGGCACAGCATTAGCAAAATTAGGACAAGTAATAGATAATATTCCAAAATGGTTTGTAGTATCATATCTAGGATTTGACATTGATAAAAAAGAAATAATAGAACAAGCAATAGAAGAAATAGAAGCTAGATTAAAAGAATTTCCAAATGACAGTTATTTTGCTATAAGAAGTTCAGCAATAAATGAAGATTCAAACGACAACTCTTTTGCGGGACAATTTGATACATATTTATATGTAGAAAAAGAAAATGTAATTTCCAAAGTAAAACAAGTATATATGTCAGCATTTTCAGAAAGAATCGAAAGTTATAGAAAAGAAAACAAAATAAATGAAATATCAATACCATCTGTTATAATTCAAAAAATGGTAAACTCTGAAAAATCAGGAGTTGCATTTGGTGCAAATCCAATCACATCAAATGTAAAAGAAACAATTATATCAGCAGTATATGGATTAGGAAGTGGCTTAGTAGACGGAATAGCAAATGCAGACACATATATAATAGCAGATGAAAAAATTAATAAAGAGATTGCCCAAAAAAACGTAATGCATACATTACAAAAAGAGAAAATTATAGAAAAACCTATAATAGGAAACCTAGCAACACAACAAGTTTTAAACGACAATGAAATCATAAAAGTTAAAGAACTATTAGAAAAAGCAAATGACTTTTTCGGTAGATTCCAAGACATAGAATGGGCATTTGAAGGGAAGAAACTATATTTATTGCAATCAAGACCAATAACTACATTAGGAAAGAAGGCTAATCAAACATCAAAAATAAATGTGTTTGATAATAGTAACATTGTAGAAAGCTATGGAGGAATAACCACACCTTTAACATTCTCATTTATTAGAATGGTATATGAAAACGTATATATAGAATTATGCAAAATATTTAATGTACCACAAGAAAAAATAGAAATGAACACATCAATATTCAAAAACATGTTAGCAATAATAGAAGGCAGAGTATATTACAACTTATATGGGTGGTATTCAATAATATCAATGTTTCCAGGACTAGGATATAATAAAAAATTCATGGAACAAATGATGGGAGTAAAAGAAAGTTTACCAGATGATTTGTTCCCTGTACCACAAGCAACAATAAAAGATAAACTAGGACTTATAAATACAGGTTATGGTTTATTAAAGGGATTTTTTAAGATAAGAAAAATGACGGATAAATTTTATAAAAGACTAAACACAGCATTAGAAGATAAAAAAATAAATAATATGGATTTATATGACTTACATGATTATTATTATGAACTAGAAAGACAATTATTACATAAATGGGATGCTCCACTTGTAAATGACTTTCTAGCAATGATTTTCTATGGACAATTAAAAAATCAATGCAAGGAAATATTTAAAGAAGAAGGAGATATGATACATAATAATTTATTATGCTCTGAAGGAGGAATAATAAGTGCAGAACCAGCAAAAAGAATAAAAGAAATGGCGGAAATGATAAAAGACAATGATGAAATAATAGAATTACTTAATAATGAAGATATACTATATATAAAAAAGAAACTGCCACAATATAAAGAATTAAATAACAAAATAAATGAGTACTTAGAAAAATTCTCTGATAGATGTTTGCAAGAACTGAAATTAGAAACAGAAACCCTAAAAGATAATCCAGCTAGTTTATATCATTCAATAGCAACACTAGCAAAGCGAATGAGAATAAGCAAAATTGAAAATAGTGATATAGAACTATCAAGAAAAAAAGCCGAAAAAAAAGTAAAAGAAAAATTAAAGTATAAACCTATAACAAAAGCAAAATTTTTATTTTTATTAAAACAAGCAAGATATACAGTAAAAAACAGAGAAAACTTAAGATTTGAGAGAACACGACTATTTGGGAGAGTAAGGGAAATTTTTTTAAGAATAGGAATGATTTTAACATCAATGAATGTAATAGAAGAAAAAAGAGATATATTCTATTTAGAAGTTGATGAAATATTATATTTTATAGATGGAAAATCCACGACTAATAATCTTAAAGACCTAATAGCCATAAGAAAAGCTCAATATAAAAAATATAATAATGTAACCCCAGATGAAAGATTTTATACAAATGGAGCAGTAAATATAGGAAACAACTTTAAGAGACAACAAGAAACAAAACAGAATAATGATAAAACAATAGAATTAAAAGGAATAGGAGCATCACCAGGAAGGATAACAGGAATAGCAAGAGTAATAAAAGAGCCAAAAAACGCAAAAATAGAACAAGGGGAAATATTAGTAGCAGAATTTACTGACCCTGGTTGGATAATGCTCTTTCCAGCTTCAAGCGGTATCTTAGTAGAAAGAGGCAGTTTATTATCACATTCAGCAATTGTTTCAAGGGAACTAGGCATACCCGCAGTAGTAGGAATAACAGGATTACTTAATAATATAAAAACAGGAGATAAAATTGAATTAGATGGAACAACAGGGATTGTAAAAAGTATTGAATAGGCAAAAAGGTAGTGGTATAATATTAGGGAGCATATTTATGAGGGCTGGAATAGAATAAAAAAATATAAAAGGAGAGAATTAATATGGCAATAGAAGAATTAAAATATTTTGAAAAGGTTAAAGATATTAGAGAATATATAATAGAAGGGATTAAAACAGGAAAGTTAACAGTAGATGAAGTCGTAAAGGTTGCTAGAATACAAGCAAGGCAAGGAAAGCTAGGAGAAGAAGTTATTACCAAAATGGCTAATGGGTTAGAAGAAACAAGAAACGTAGTAAAATTAGACAAAGAAACAGGAGAACCTGGTTGGATTGTTACAAATCCAAGTGGAGAAAAATATATAATGAACGACTCTACTTTCAAAAAGAAATATGAAAGAGATCCAGAAAATCCCTCTCAATTTAAACCAAAGGGAGATCCAGTGCTATCATTTGCAGTTAATGAACATATAGAATTTAATAGTCATTGGGGAGAAACAATGAAACTAGAGGCAGGAGGTTCTTTAGTGGCAAGTGAACCGCAAAAAATTTATGGAATTCAAAAGGAAGAGTTTAAGGAAACTTATGCTAGCACTGGTAAAGATAAAATAGAATGCTTAAAAGAAGCAATAAGTTTTTTTGAAATATCACAAGAAGAAATTTTAGAAGCTAGACAAGCCAATGAAAAAGATACGCAAGAAAAAAATACTAGAATGCATACAACAATTAAAAAAGATGCTCCAACATTAGAATAGAATATGGAAAGGAATAGTTTACTTATATTTTTAGAACAAAGCTAAGAAACAGAATAAATTGGTTTTAGGAGATGGAAAAATGAAATACGTAGGAGAAAAGGACAAAAATATAGAATATAGAAAAAGACCAGGAGCATATGCAATTATCGTAAATAAAGATGATGATAAAATAGGAATCGTAAAAAAGATTATAGACGAAGGTATAGAAAACTTTTATTTAGGAGGAGGCATAGAAGAAGGAGAAACAAAATTAGAGGCATTAAAAAGAGAAATGATAGAAGAAGCGGGATACACAATAAAAAATATTAAAGAATTAGGAGAAGTAGGTGAATTTATATTTGCAGAAGAAAAAGGATATATAGAAGTAATAGCAAATGTATATATTGCAGAATTTGATAAAAAGGTAGCAGAACCGATTGAAAAAGACCATAATGTAATATGGGTAAAACCAGAAGAATATATAAACAAAATGTTTAGAGAATGGCAGAGATATATTATGAAAAAATTTATAGAAAAAAGGGAAGTTATAAGAAATGAAAATAATACTAGCATCACAATCGCCAAGAAGAAAAGAACTAATGGACTTATTAAAAATTAAATATGAAGTAATTCCTAGTGACGCAGACGAAACATTAGAAGAAGGACTTTCAATAATAGAACAATCAAAAAGATTAGCATACATAAAAGCAAAAGAAGTCTTTAACAAAACAGAAGGAGACAGAATAATAATAGGTTCTGACTCAATGGTAATAAAAAATGGTAAAATATATGGAAAGCCAAAAGATGAAAAAGATGCAATAAATATGATACAAGAATTAAACAATTCATCACATCAAGTAATAACAAGCTTATGTATAATGATACAATACAATGGACAATTTAAGCAATATTTAGATTATGATATAGCTAAAGTATATTTAAATGAAATGACACAAGATGAAATTGAAAAATGGATAAAAGAAGGTAAGGCTTTAGACAAGGCTGGAGCATATGCTATACAAAGTGAATTTTGCATCTATGTAAATAAAATAGAAGGAAACTATACAACAATAGTAGGTTTACCAATACACAAATTATACGAAATTTTAAAGAATTATATATAATGGAGAAATGGAAAAAGGCACACACTTAAATTTGCGTTTGTAAGGATGATGAATTTTTAGATGAATTTAAAATTGTAGAGAGATGTAGGGGCGATTAGCAATCGCCCGTTCTAACAAAGGCTTGCTAAAAAACTTATATTCTTAAGCATGTTCTTCGAAGAGCGGGCGATTAATAATCGCCCATACAACGTATATTTATAATTTTGTATAAATTTTAAAACATATAAGAATCCCCACAAATCCCAATTTACGTATATATTATATATATTAAATATAAATAATAATATTTCCATAAATTACCAGTATAAAAATTAAAAAAATCAGTTGACAATAATTAAGAAAGATGATATGATAATATAGACGCTGATGAGAGCGACAGAAATATTAAAAAGTGTATATAGAAAAAATATACAAACTGGTAATATGAAAAACATTATAAAGAAAAACAACATTACTAGTTTTTCTTTTGCCTAAAAACGCTTATAAACGAGAAGTTTGTAAGAGCTTAGCAAGGTAAAAAAAGTATACTAAAAAGTTTTATAAAAAAATTCAAAAAAAGTATTGACAAATTAATACAAAATGTGCTAATATAAATAAGCACTGCGCATGAAGCATAAGTCAAAAACAAAAAAATAAAAAACTTTTAAAAAAATATTGACAAAATAAAATCAGCGTAGTATACTATATAAGTTCCTAAATGAGAACATAAAAATGAAACTAAAAAGTATAGGAACAAAAGTACATTGAAAAGTAAACAACAAATCCTTTAAGAGACCAAGCGGTATAATGTGAAAAACCTATCACATGTACCAAAAAATAATTTAAAAATTAAATGAGTGAGAAAACTCGAAAATAATAATAATTTGAGAGTTCGATCCTGGCTCAGGATAAACGCTGGCGGCGCACATAAGACATGCAAGTCGAACGAACTTAATACCTTGCTTGCAAGGTAAGCGGTTAGTGGCGGACTGGTGAGTAACACGTAAGAAACCTGCCTATTAGAGAGGAATACCAGTGAGAAATCACTGCTAATACCTCATATGCCTTAATTATCGCATGATAATAGAGGGAAAGGAGCAATCCACTAATAGATGGTCTTGCGTCTGATTAACTAGTTGGTGAGATAAAAGCCCACCAAGGTGACGATCAGTAGCCGAACTGAGAGGTTGAACGGCCACATTGGGACTGAGATACGGCCCAGACTCCTACGGGAGGCAGCAGTCGGGAATATTGCGCAATGGAGGAAACTCTGACGCAGTGACGCCGCGTATAGGAAGAAGGTTTTCGGATTGTAAACTATTGTCGATAGGGAAGATAAAAGACTGTACCTATCAAGAAAGCTCCGGCTAACTACGTGCCAGCAGCCGCGGTAATACGTAGGGAGCAAGCGTTATCCGGAATTATTGGGTGTAAAGGGTGCGTAGACGGGATGTCAAGTTAGTTGTGAAATACCTCGGCTCAACTGAGGAACTGCAACTAAAACTAACATTCTTGAGTGCAGGAGAGGAAAGTGGAATTCCTAGTGTAGCGGTGAAATGCGTAGATATTAGGAAGAACATCGGTGGCGAAGGCGACTTTCTGGACTGTAACTGACGTTGAGGCACGAAAGTGTGGGGAGCAAACAGGATTAGATACCCTGGTAGTCCACACTGTAAACGATGGATACTAGGTGTAGGGGGTATTAAGCCTTCTGTGCCGTCGCTAACGCAGTAAGTATCCCACCTGGGGAGTACGACCGCAAGGTTGAAACTCAAAGGAATTGACGGGGGCCCGCACAAGCAGTGGAGTATGTGGTTTAATTCGAAGCAACGCGAAGAACCTTACCAGGGCTTGACATACAGATGAATATCTAGGAAACTAGATAGTATTTCGGTACATCTGTACAGGTGGTGCATGGTTGTCGTCAGCTCGTGTCGTGAGATGTTAGGTTAAGTCCTGCAACGAGCGCAACCCCTATTGCTAGTTACTAACAGGTAAAGCTGAGGACTCTAGCGAGACTGCCGGTGATAAATCGGAGGAAGGTGGGGACGACGTCAAATCATCATGCCCTTTATGTCCTGGGCTACACACGTACTACAATGGCTATCACAGAGAGAAGCGAAACCGTAAGGTCAAGCAAAACCCAAAAAAGTAGTCTCAGTTCGGATTGAAGGCTGAAATTCGCCTTCATGAAGCCGGAATTGCTAGTAATGGCAGGTCAGAATACTGCCGTGAATACGTTCCCGGGCCTTGTACACACCGCCCGTCACACCATGAGAGTTGGGAATACCCGAAGCCTGTGAGCTAACCGTAAGGGAGCAGCAGTCGAAGGTAGAATCAATGATTGGGGTGAAGTCGTAACAAGGTAGCCGTATCGGAAGGTGCGGCTGGATCACCTCCTTTCTAAGGAGAAAGAAAAAAGCAGACTGAGGATATAAAATTTTGGAAAGCTTGCTTTCTAAAAATTTTATAGACCGAAGGAAGCAAGGAGCTTTCTTTAGAAAGCGACCCATCGTGATAAATTTGCTTCGCAAATTTAACTCGATGATTTTCAAGAGGT
>CAPYID010000025.1 GCA_948739805.1 uncultured Clostridia bacterium
TTATTTTTCCGTTAATGTTTAGAAATTTTTGGGACATTTTCAAAAGTTATTGACATCCCTTTTAATATTTTTTTGAAATAAAAAATATTTGCATTTTACTAGTTAGCCATAAAATTAAGAGAAGATATCTCCAAAATATTACAAAGTCTGTAATACTAATTAAATATTAATGTTACAGACTTTTGATTAATATTTTTTTACATTAATGCCTCTATTTCATATATTTCTCCATTGCCTACTAGTTTTATTTCTTTCTCTTCTTTTCCGTTTACAAATATTTTTTCTACTCCTGTATTTTTTCCATTTAAGTTTTTTACTTTGATGTTGTATAACGTTTTTTTGTATTTGTATTGTATGCTGTATTCTTTCCAATCACTTGGTATACATGGTTCTATTTTTAATTTTCCTTCTTCTATTTTTAATCCTAGTATATATTCTATTCCTGCTCTATAATACCAGCTCGAAGAACCTGTATACCATGTCCAGCCTCCCCTACCTAATAGATCTGTTCCTCCATATATATCTGCTGCTATTACATATGGCTCTACTTTATATTTGTTTGCTTCATCTTTTGTTTTTGCATGTTCTATTGGATTTATCATTCTGTAGTATTCATATGCTTTGTTTCCAAATCCTAATAGGGTTTCTGCAATTATTGCCCATACTGCCGCATGTGTGTATTGTCCTCCGTTTTCTCTTACTCCTGGTAAATACATTTTTATATATCCTGGTTCTAGATTGCTTTTTTCAAATGGTGGATCTAGCAATTTTATTATTCCTGTTTCTTTGTCTACTAGATGATTTTCTAAACTTTCCATTGATATATATTTTTTGTCATTGTCTCCTGCATTTGATATTACCGACCATGATTGAGCAATACTGTCTATTCTACATTCTTCGTTTTCTATTGTTCCCAACACATTTCCATCATCCATAAATGCTCTTTTGTACCATCGTCCATCCCAACCAGCTGTATTTAATGCCTTTTTTAGTTCTTGTTTCGTTTCTTCATATTTTTGTATCTTATCTTTTACATCTTCATCTTGCATATTTTTCATTAATTCAATAAATCTGTCTAGTATTGTATATAGGAAGAAACCTAACCATACACTTTCTCCTTTTCCTTGTATTCCTACTTTGCTGAAGCCATCATTCCAGTCTCCTGATCCTATCTTTGGTAAACCATTTTCTCCAAAGTTTAGTGATTTTTCTATTGCTCTTATACAGTGTTTAAATACACTCTCTTTTATGTCTGATGGAAGATGGATATCATAAATTTCATTTTCTCCTTCTTTTAACAGATTTCCATTTATATATTCTACTTCCTCTTTTAATATTCCTAAATCACTAGTTGCTTTAACATATTCTGCTACTGCATATGGTAACCATAATAAGTCATCTGAAAATCTTGTTCTTATTCCCCTACATGATTCTTCGTGCCACCAGTGTTCTACATCTCCTTCTATGAATTGATGTGCACATTGTTTTAATATTTGTTTTCTTGTTATCTCTGGTTCAATATATTTTAATCCTAATGTGTCTTGTAATTGGTCTCTAAATCCTATTGCTCCTCCTGATTGATAAAATGCCGATTTTCCCCATAGTCTACATGCTATAGTTTGATATAATAACCAACCATTTAACATTATATCCATTGATTCTGATGGTGTTTTTACTTGTATATTTGATATTTTTTGTTTCCAGTATTCTTTTACCTCTAGTAATTCTTTTTTGCATTTTTTTATGTCTGAATATTTGTATGCTACATCTTGTACTTCTAACGATTTTTCCTCTTCACCTATTATTAACGATATTTCCTTATTTTCATATGGAGAAATTGTTACATCTATTTGTATTGCTATACATGAATTGTTTCCTAATGAGTTTTCGTTTGTTAATGAAATTTTTTCTAGCCCTTCTGGTGTTCCTATATTTCCATTTCCTATAAAACTAATTTTGTTTCCTGTATATGAGTTTATTGGCTCACTACATGATACAAACACTATTTTTCCTACTCCATTTCCATATAAATTTTCTGCTGATATTAAGTTTGCATTTTTGTTGAATTCTAAGTTTATATATCCATTTGATTTTATCTCATCTTCTCCTAATACTGGTTTTATATAATATACTAGGCTTAAATTTTTCTTGTCTTGTGTTGTATTTTTTAAGTTCAAAATATTTACTTTTACACTATCTTTAGTTGGAACAAATACCTCTACTTCTTGTGTTATTCCACAGCTTGAGTGATAATATTTTGCATAACCAAATCCATATATTACTGAGTATTCATTTTCATCTGGTTTAGGATTTTTTCCAATTGACCAACTTTCACTTAAGTCTTTGTCTTTTATATAAATTATTTCTGATGGTTCGTCTGTTATTCCATTGTTTGACCATGCTGTTATTCTATTTAGTCTACTGTTTTTGCTCCAAGTGAAACCTCCCATGTTATTTGTTACTAGTGTCCCAAATTTTTCATTTGCCATTACATGACTCCATACTGTTGGTATTGGATTATTTATATTTTGCTTTATCCTATATTCTTTTCCGTCTTCTGAGAAACCTCCATATTCATTATAATATTTTAGATTTTTAATATTAAAGTAATTGTTTATATTTTCAAATTCTGGTTTTATTATATTTTCCTTTTTGTCCCCAGCAATATTTTTTATAGAATATGAGAAGTCTTCTTCTAGTTCATTTAATACATTTTTTATGCTTCCTTTGTTTGCTTCTATTATGAAGTTTGCTCTTAGTAGAAATAGTTCTAAATCTTCCTTGTCGTCTATTATAAATATCCCTGAGTTTAATAAATATGATAATTGTGTGTTTGCTACCTCTTTGAATATTGCTTCTCTTAAATATTTTTCATATGAATTTTTTTCTTCGTCTAAGATTATTAAGTCAAATTTTATGTTTCTGGTTCTGAAAAATTCATATGCTTTTAAAATTTCTCTTATTACAGATATGTTATCAATGTTTTTTATTCTTAATAATACTATTGGTAAGTCCCCTGATATTCCATATTTCCAAAATTCTTCTTGTGAATGCTTATTTGTGGATAGTTTATTTGTATATAGCCTTTTCATTGGGTTTTGGAATATTATATATGGTAGCATTCTTTGATAATCTTTTAAATTATCACTGTTTACTCTTAGATATTTTGCTTCTTCTTCTACTCTTACTCTTGAGAGTTCATATTCTCTGTTTATGTTTTCTTCATTTAAATAATATTCTAGGTTTTCTAATACTTCATCTTTATTTTCCGATGCTGTTATGACAAAGTTTAAACATACTTTTTCATTTTTTGGTATTTTAATTGTTCTCCTAAATGCTATTACTGGTTCAACTTGTCTTGTCATCTTTTTAGAGAAAGGAATTGAGTTTTCCACATATTTATCCACAGTATTACCATTTACTTCATATTCTACCTCTCCTACTGTATTTTCCGCCTCTGTGTAAAAGTATGTCCCAACATAGATTTCTTCCTCATTTTCCCTTTTATTCCTTTTTATTAATATTGCTTCCTTATCTTCAATATATTCATATGCTAGCCCTAAATTATTAAATGCTCTATGTGAATAGTCTTGCTCTTTTGTTGATAATATAGGTTCAAATATTGATGATATTTCAATGGTTTCTTCTATATTAGAGTTATTTTTTAGAGTTATCTTTCTTATTTCTGTTCCTGTACTTTGTGCTACTACTATGTCTAGTATTGTTTCAATGTTTTCATCATTTCTTATTAATTTGTTTCTATCTGGTGCAAAACTTATGCTGTATCTATCTGGCTTATTTGTGAAACCATCTACATTTGCCTTCCATATTTTCTTTGTCCTTATATTTTTTATATAAAAGTAAATTCCGCCCTTTTTATCATTGGTCTCTTTAAATCTATTTATTGTTATATTTTTGTAAGTGCTATATCCTTCACCTTTTGCATTCATTATTACACTATAATTTTCATTTGATATAACATTTGCTGGAACTAGGTTTTCGTTTATTTTTGTGTATACATTTTCTTCATAATTATCATAACCTGTATATTTTATTTTTTCTATTTTTTCCTTTTTCTCTTTTGTTATTAACATATTTTCTGGCATTCTTTCTTGAAGTAAAACGTCTATTGCTTTTATTTCTGGGTTGCTCATAAATCTCTTTTGTAATATATTATCATTGAATAAATTGTTTATTGATAATAGAATTAGTCCTTGATGATGTGCCATATAGGTTTTTACTGGTACATTTTTGCTTGTTTTATTTAGCCTTTCAGGTGTATAGTCTATTGATTCATAAAATCCATATTTTCCTAGCATTTCTTGTGCTTCTAATTTCTTGATATTTGCTAAAACTTCTCTTGGATAGTCGTTTATAGCAAGCATTGATCCATATGTTGAGACTACCATTTCGTCTGCTAATCCTCTTTTTAAACCAAGCCATGGAATTCCAAATGCTTTATATTGATAATTATTGTTTAAGTCTTTCATATTAAATGCTGCTTCACTTATCCCCCAAGGTATCCCTAATTTATTGGTATATTCTTGTTGACTTTTTATCATGAATTTGCAAGATTCATCTATTAGACTTCCTGGGTATTTAGCAATGTTTATGTGTGGCATTAAATATTCAAATGCTGTTCCTGACCAAGAGATTAGTCCTTTGTAATTGTTCATTTCTGTTAATGTCCTGCTTAAACTTGTCCAGTGCTTTTCTGGAATATCTCTTTTTGCTATTGCTACAAAACTTGCTTGTCTTGCTTCTGATGCTAGTAAATCATAATAAGTGTCTGTTAATTTGTTCTCTTCTATATTAAATCCTATTGATAAAAGCATTTTTTCTTCATCATATAATACACTAAAGTCTGTGCTGTCTATTATTCTGTCTATTTCATCTATTAGGTATTTTACTCTATCTTTATATTGTGTAAATTCTTTCTCTTTTAAGAATTGTTTTACTGTATATAAAAATCCAATAAAATTCCCACTATCGACTGTTGAAATATATCTAGGTATCAAAGGTTCTAGGGTTTTTGTGTTATACCAATTATATAAGTGTCCATTCCATTTTGGTAGTTTAGAAATTACTCCTAGCGTAATTTCTAATTTTGTAATTGTAGCTTCTAAATCTATATATTTTAAGTCATATGCGGATATGATTGCAAGTAACCCTAATGCTATATTTGTTGATGATGTTCTATATACTACTTTTTCTTTTCTGTCTTCTTGATAATTGTCTGGTGGAAGATAATTGTTTTCTTTGTTTATATATTTATTAAAGTATTCCCAAGTATCTTTTCCAATTCTTTTTAAATATTCTTTTTCATCTTCGTTTAATTTTGTAAGTGGGGCTTCTATGATATTTTCTTTACTTATATAACAGCAAATTATTGGTGCAATTAGCCAAATTGCTCCTAATATTATACTTACTGGCAAATACATTATTCCTATTACAATCATTATAATTGCAAATATTACATTAATCCACATTTTTAGGTAATAGTTTTTTATACCATTTTTTGCTTGTTTTTCTGCCTGTTCTGATGTTGTCCATTCTAATAAATATTTATGTGTTACAGTCATTCTATATATTGTTTTTATAATGGCTACTAGGGATATAAATGCTTTGTATGGAAGTACTGAAAATTCTATTATTGCTCTTATTAAACTTGCTTGCAGTCCTCCTATGCTTTTTGAAAAACTTTTTTGCTTTTTTATTCCTTCTTGTTTGAATACAATATAATTTATATAATCTAATATTGTTGGCATTATAATACTTAGTATTGATACAGTTAGTGCTATTCCAATTTTTGCATTTATAAATATTTTTAGGAATAGTAAAAATATTATATTTACAAATGCTGTGATTTCTAATAAACTTCTTCTTAAGTTGTCTATAATTTTAAATCTTGATAATAGGTTCATTCTTGGATTTTTTATCCATTTTACTATTTGCCAGTCTCCTCTAATCCATCTAGCTAGTCTTGTTATAAATGTATTAAAACTGCTTGGGTATCCATCTAATAGTAATATATCTGATACTAGTGCACATCTTAAATAGTTTCCTTCTAGTAAGTCGTGACTTAATACAGTGTTTTCTGGAATTTGATTTTTTAATATTGCCGAAAATGTCTGTAAGTCATATATTCCTTTTCCTGTGAATATTCCTTCATCAAAGTTGTCTTGATATATGTCTGAAATTGCATTTGTATATGAATCTATTCCTCCCATTCCTGCAAATATTTCTACGAATTTACTTTTTTTACTTGATATTAAGTCTATTCCAACTCTTGGTTGCATTAGGGCATGACCTGATATTATTCTCATTTTTTCATTATCTAATTCTGGTATGTTTAGTATATGTGCCATTGCTCCAACTAGCTGTAAGCCTGAGTTTAATACTAGATCTGTGTCTGCGTCTAATGTTATTATATATTTTATTTTTGGAAGTTTATTTTCTCTTTTTATATTCCAGTCGTTTATTGTGTTAACTCTGAAGACATTTTTTATATTGCCTAAAAGGTATTCGTTAAACTGGTTTAATAGTCCTCTCTTTCTTTCCCATCCTAAGAAGTGCTCCTCTTTTCCATTCCATTGTCTATTTCTATATATAAAGTTAAAGATTGGTAGTCCTTCTTTTTTGTATTTATTATTTAATTCTTTTAAGGTTATTTCTGCATTTTCTATTATTTTTTCATCATATGGCTCTTTCTTGTTTTTTGATGTCGTACAGTCCCCTAATAGTGTAAAGTAAATATTCTCACTCTTATTGGCTAAATAGAATACCTCTAGCTTCTCTAATAGTGCTTTTGTTTTTTCTCCACTATCTAAAACCGTAGGTATTACTACCATTGTAATATATTCTTCTGGTATTCCTTTTGAGAAATCCATTTTTGGAATTAATTTTGGTTTTACTGTTTTGTTTAATATTGTTTGAATTATTTTTATTACTGCTTCTGTTGCTGGAATTAATATTAAGATGAATTCTATTATTACTGTTATAACATTTAGCATTTTCGGACGCCAAAAGGGCGCCCCTACATCTGCCCCTACAATTGTGCTAATCGATAATATTACTGTAAGGATTAATGATATAATTGATATGACGGATATATATAGCCCTACTTTATTTATGTTCTTTTTATGGCTAATTTGTAGTGCTTCATATAACTGTTTTATTCCATCATCAATTAAGTAATACCCTATGTGTGCTCTTTTTGTTTCTCCTTCTTTTTCATATACATTGCTTGCTAGTTCTAGCGCCTTTTGAGATATATATATTTCTGATAATTTTACTTTTCTTGATATTTCTTTTACTTTGTTTCTATAATATTCTTTTGTTGTATAGTCCATGTTGTCATATACTTTTACTGGGTCTTGTTTTAGTATTTCTTCTACTCCATTTATACTTTCAAATACTTTTACAAAGTTCATTCTTTGTAGTTCATGTATACTTTTTATGGAGTTTCCTAGTGATACTTTCTTTATCGCTATATCATAATGCTCTTTTTTACTTACCTCTTCAACTGTTAATCCTTGCTTTTTTACTTCTTCTTCTAATATATTTAAATATGGTATTCCTTGTCTTCCATACTTTTTTAATTTAAATGATAGGTATTCAATGAATTCATATCTATTTCCACCAATATCTACATTTTTTGCATCATACATGATTTTGAATTGCTGATCTTCTTTGGGTTTCTTTTCTAAAAATCTTTCTACTAGACTTTCTACTTTTAATTTCTGTAGTTGTGCTGAATAGATGCTTTCACATATTCTTCTTATTTTTTCTATTAATACAATTTTGAAAAATAAGTTTATATCCCATATTTCTTCCATGTTTAAAGTCTTTTTGTTCTGATAACTTTTTAATAATTCCTTTATATTTTCTAATTCTAATTTACCATCTGTGTATAATATTATTTCTGCTGCTAAACAATATATCCTTGCATATCCTTTATACTCTCCATTTGCTATACCTATAAAGTTTTTATATTTTTTTAATGGTAATTCTTTTATTATTCCCTTTACAGTCTCTTCAATCACATAATAATTGTCTAATAACCATTCTCCAGCAGGATGAATTTGTATTCCTGTTTTTAAGTTTACATTTAATATATCATATGTTTTAGTGATATAATTAAAGTTATCTTTTAACCTTGGTATTGGATATGTTTCTTTATTAGATTTAGAGCATAATATATGCTCTGATGCGAGATTCTCTAAGTATTTTTGTAATTGATTTTTATCTAAAACAATTCCATTAACATTATATGGTAACATTTATTTCACTTCCTAAAAGTCTTATTTTTTTATATCCTTAGAAACTTATCGCTATCAGATAAATTTCTTTAGAAAATAATCCTATTTTTCTTAGTTTGACCTTATTTGGAAATTTTTATACATATTGAAATGCAATTAAAATGTTGTTTAAATTTTTCGAATTATAATGTATATAAAATTCACCACGAGGTATACCTCGTGGCTTTGGATTATTTTTGGATCGTTTTATTATATTCTCTTCTTATGTATATATATTTTTTATGATGATCCATGGGATAAAATTCTATCTTTTCTTTAGCAATCCATAGATATAATACTTTATAGTACCCTCCTATTGGATCATGCATTTGATAATACCATGGAGTTTCCTCCGTTTCATATGTGACCAGCAACCGATTACCATTACGGTATTTATATAATGTCGTAGATTCACTTAAGTATTCTTGTTTACTCTTTGGTTTGTTTATTAACTCCAAAGTAAAACTTATATCTATCAAGATTCCATTTTCATTCAATTTTTCTTTTCCCATCTTTCCTCTACTTGTTAGGTATTTCCACAGTTCCCCTTCTCTTATGTACTCATTATCGATTATCCTCTTTACATTTCCTGCCATAATTATACCTCTCTACTTTTAGCTTTTAGCTATTTGCTTGTTACATAATCATTTTACAAAAATTATGTTAAAAAGTCAAGTGTTTGGTTTGCCCAGCTGATTTCTTCTGCTATTTTTCCATAGTTTTTCTTTAGGATTTCTCTGTCTAACATGTCTATTTTTCCGTCTTCGTTTAAGTCATAGATTCCTTTGTGTTTTTTGTTTTCTTCTGTTATGTCTAATCCGTAGTTGTCATTTATGTCTACTAAATCATCTATCTCTATTTCTCCACTTTCTGCTACATCTCCTGCCACTAGAGCTTGCTCTTCTATTTCTATTATGTCATCTTTTTCTCTCACTTGTAGTTCTATTTCTTCTGGTGCTTCTATGTCTATGTATCTCATTGGTACATAGTAGTTTGTTCCTTCTTTTGTTTCGTTTGTTATTTGGTAGTACAATATGAATTTGTTATTGTTCCTCCTAGATAATTGCTTGATAGTCCATTTACTCCTGATATTCCCCCTATATAAGCACTGCTAGATGTCCCCATTCTTCCAATATTCGTTCCACATATCGCCCCTATTAAAGTACTTCTGTCACTATACATATTAATGTCAAGACACACATTTTTCATTTATTGTTACTTTTGAAGATGTGGGTGTTTCTGTACTTTCTGTATTTTCTCTGTTTTCTATGGTTTCTTTGCTTTCTGTGGTTCCTTCACTTTTTATGGTTTGTCCGTTTTCTGTCGTTTCCCCTTTTCTAGTGTTTTACTTTCATCTGCTGACAGATTTGTTTGTATAATATTTTTGGCAGTGTTTATTGGTATAGAAAGCCCTGCTAATTTGCTTCCCGCAATTAGCAGTAGTACCATTGCTATACTAAATATACTTATTTGTTACATTTTGATTAAAAAAATAAGAATCCCTTACGGAACTCTTATTTTTTTATTGCAGTTCTTTTAGTTTTTAATCTTCATATACATTTTTTCTATTCCTACTTCTAAAACTAATATTGTTATTTCTAGCTCATGTATTTCACATACTATTCTATAATCCCCAACTCTATATCTCCATTGTCCTGCTCTATTTTCTTTTAATGCTTTTCCATGCTGTCTTGGGTTTTCACAACCTTCAAGATTTTTTTCTATCCACCCTACTATTAAACTAGCTATATGTTTATCTAATTTTTTTAATTGTTTTTTTGCTTCGTCTGAAAATATTACTTTGTATTTCATATTATAAATCCAACTCCCTTTTTACTTCTTCTAATGTATAAGTTACTGGATTTTTTCTGTATTCTGCTATTGCTTTTTCATAACATTCTAGATCATATTCATCTTCAATTTTTTCCATGATCGCATTTCTAATTAATTCTGATAATGTCATTTTATTCAATTCTGCATATGCTTTTATAAGTTTTGTATCTTCTTCATTTAATCTTACTGAAATGGTCATAAATATCAACCTCCTTATGTAATACATTTCACTACATTTTTATTTGTTTTGTCAATATTACTATAATAAATTAGAAAAAAGATAAATATTTTTAAGAAAAGGCTTTGAAGAACGGGCGATTACTAATCGCCCCTACATTTTCTCTACTATTTCTAAATACTATATTTCTGTAATATGATTAATTTTCCCTAAATTTATATTAAATATTCTTGCATTTTACTAAATTATTGATATAATACTGTATAGAAAGGAGTGGTTTTATGACACCTCATAATTCTGCAAATATCGGAGATATCGCAAGTACTGTTATTATGCCTGGTGACCCTATGAGAGCTAAGTATATTGTTGATAATTTTTTGTCAGATGTAACAATAGTTAGCGATGTTCGCGGTATTGCTTGCTATACTGGATTTTATAAGGGTAAGCAGTTGTCTATTATGGCTCATGGTATGGGTATGCCTAGTATGGGCATTTATTCTTATGAATTATTTCATTTTTACAATGTTGACAATATTATTAGAATTGGTACTTGTGGTGGTTTTAGGGAGGATATGAAGATTTTTGATTTGATTCTTTCTGAAAGTGCTTATACTGAAGGTAATTATGCTTTGAGTTTTGATAATATACCTTGCAATTTGACTTATAGTAGTCCTGATATTAATTCTGCTATAGAGGCTACTGCTAAAGAGAATAATATAAATTTAATTAAGGGAACTACTTTGTGCAATGATTGCTTTAGTCCTTATGTTCCTGATGAAGAAAAGCTGTTTGAACGTATACCTGATGGTATTGATAGACCTATTGCTTCTGAAATGGAGGCTTTTGCTCTTTTTTATAATGCTAAAAGAGAGGGTAAAAGGGCTTCTTGTATTTTGACTGTTGTTGATGTTCCTTCTAATTTGGAGGGTATTTCTCCTGAGGAGCGCGAGAGGTCGCTTAATGTTATGATTCGATTGGCATTAGACAGTTCGTTAAAGATTGAAAAATCCGTTTTATAATATATTAATAATGAAAGGATGAATAAATATGAAAACATTTATAATAGGTCATAAAAGTCCAGATACTGATTCTATCATGTCTGCTCTTGTTATGGCAAATTTAGAAAAAAATTTCGGTAGTACAAATGAGGTTATACCTTGCAGATTAGGTAATTTGAATAAGGAAACTGAGTACATTTTGGAACATTTTAATGTTGAGGCTCCAATGCTTATTGATAGTGTTTCTGGAGCTGATGAGGTTATCTTGGTTGATCATAATAGCTTTTTAGAAAGTGCTCCAGATATAGCTAATGCTAAAATTTCAAAGGTTGTTGACCATCATCGTATTGCTAATTTTGAGACAACTGAACCATTATTTTATATGGCTCAACCTGTAGGTTGTACTTGTACTATTCTTTATGAATTGTACAGAATGAATAGTGTTGATATTACTCCAACTTATGCAGGTCTTATGCTAAGTGCTATTATATCTGATTCTTTACTTTTTAAATCACCAACTTGTACACAAAAAGATATTAATGTTGCTGAGGCTCTTGCTAAAATTGCTAATGTTGATATTAATTCTTATGGTTTAGATATGCTTAAGGCTGGTACTGATTTGAGTTCTTTTAGTGCTTCTGAGTTAATTAATATTGATTCTAAAGAGTTTAATGCAAATGGGGCAAAGTTCCAGGTTTCTCAAGTTAATACAGTTGATATTGATAGTGTATTGAATAATAAATCTGAAATTGAAATGGTTATGAATGATTTGATTTCTGAAAAGGGTTTAGATTTATTTATGTTTGTTATAACTGATATTCTAACTTGCAATTCAAAGGCTATTGTTCTTGGAAATAAGGCTTCTGTCGTTGAAAATGTATATAATACTACTATTGATGATAATGTAGCTTTTTTACCTGGCGTAGTCTCAAGAAAGAAACAGATTGTACCTCAAATTACTGAGAATATTTGATGAATACAAAAAGCATGAAAAATTTACAAGGTAAATTTTACTTGCTTTTTTATTCAAGAAAGAAACAGATTGTACCTCAAATTACTGAGAATATTTAGAATAAATAAAAATTCCCCTATAGGGAATTTTTATTTATTCTGTTTAATTTTTCTAATATCTGTTGTCGTCTTATTTCCATTTCTTCTGTATTTTTTTCTCCTACATTGTATATTTGTTGTCCTTTGTCTGATTTTATCTCTAAATTGAATATATCGCCTTCTGACACCTTTTCTTTGAAGTTCTTTATTGGTATGTCTACCATCTTTCCATCTAATAGTTCACAGATTGCATATTCTCCTTCTATTCTGTCTATTGTTGCTAAATCTTTCATTGATATTTCCTCCTTTATTTCATATTTTTTGATTGCTTCTAAAAAGTTATTGTTTATTTTTTCAAGTTTTTTTTGTTCCCATGTGCTTATTTTGTTTTTTTCTATTATATCATTTTCTAGTTCGTTTGTAATCATTTTTTCTCCCCTTTCTATTTATAAATACTTTTTTTTACAATTTACAGCTAATATACAAATTGGGGGTTGTATAAGAACCCTCAGTCACTGCGTGACAGCTCCCTTAAATAAGGGAGCCAAGGGCCGTAGAGAACATCTTGCCTCCCTTACCTAAGGGAGGTGGCAGCCGAAGGCTGACGGAGGGTTTTATAAGACAAAATATAAATCCTCCCCACAAACACAAATTTATGCAATTAGATCGAGGCAATCCCTTCTCCTACAATGGTTATATAAAATTCATATTCAAAAAGAGAGCATGTTTATTATGCTCCCTTATTTATATATTAATTTCCCCCGCTTCTTAATTTCTCTAATTGTAATTGCTTTGTGTTTATTCTTTTGTTTATTTCTATCAATTCATCATTATATAGTTGTATCATTTCTTCGATTTCTTCGTCTGATAAGTCATTTACTGATATAAATCCATTGTCTAGTTTTACTTTTTTGTTCATTTTTTCTACGTTTTCCTTTAGTCCTTCAAAGTTAGATTGTTTCATTACTACTATATTTACCCCTTCGTCGTAGTGTATTGCTTGTGGCTCTGGTATCATCTTTTTCTTTTTTAAAAGAGCTCCTTTTATTTTTTGCCATATCTGTCTGAATATATTTACTTTTTCTGGAGTTTCATTTTTCATAATTTGTCCTCCTCTATCTTTGAAAATTTGAAAGGCATTTTTTCTCATAGACGGACGCCCAAAGGGCGACTCTACGCTCCTTTTTCTTTTATCTCTTGTAGTTCATTGTCTAATCTCTTTTCAATCTCTATTGCTTTTTTTACATTTTCCATTAGTGCTTCTAAAAAATTTTTTCTGTTGTTTTCTTCCATTATTTTCATTTTCCTTCCTTAGCCAAATTTAAGTTGGGAAATAATTGTTATTTGGCAAGGCGTTCAAGAAAGAAATACCAGAGGCGTGCTTGTGCACGTTAAGGATTTTCTTTCGTAGAACAACACAGCCAAATGGCAATTATTTTTCAAACAGTATTATAAATTTCCATAGTAAGAGTCTAATAATATCTGTTTTAATTCTGTTACTAGTGGTAGTCTTGGGTTAGCTGTTGTACATTGATCACTAAATGCTTTTTCTGATAGTGCATCAACATTTGCTAAGAATTCTTGTTCTTCTATTCCTAATTCTTTTAATGATGATGGTATATTTAATTTTTTGTTCATTTCTACTATTGCATTTATTAGAGATTTAACTCCTTCTTCTGTTGTGTTTGCTTTTAACCCTAGTCTTCTTGCTATGCTTGCATATTTTTCGTCTGCTATAAAGTATTCATATTTAGGGAATGATACAAATTTTGTTGGTTTTGTAGCATTGTATTTTATTACATATGGTAGTATTATTGCATTTGCTTTTCCATGTGCTATATGGAAGTCTGCTCCTAATTTGTGTGCTATTGAGTGGTTTATTCCTAAGAATGCGTTTGTAAATGCCATTCCTGCTAAACAACTTGCATTATGCATTTTCTCACGTGCCTTCTGGTTGCTTCCGTCTTCATATGCTATTGGTAAATAATTATATACTAGTTCTATTGCTTTTTCTGCTAATCCATCTGTATAGTCTGATGCCATGTTTGATACATATGCTTCTATTGCATGTGTTAATACATCCATTCCTGTGTCTGCTGTAATGCTTTTTGGTAATGACATTACTAGGTCTGGATCTACTATTGCTACATCTGGTGTTAGTTCATAGTCTGCTAATGGATATTTCATGTTTTTCTCTTTGTCTGTTATTACTGCGAATGATGTTACTTCTGAACCTGTTCCTGATGTTGTTGGTATTGCTACCATTTTACAGTCTTTTCCTAGTTTTGGGAATTTGTATGTTCTTTTTCTTATGTCCATAAATTTAAGTTTCATTCCTTCTGGGTCTGCATCTGGATATTCATAGAATAACCACATTCCTTTTGCTGCATCCATTGGACTTCCTCCACCAAGTGCAATTATTACATCTGGTTTGAAGTTTCTCATTTGTTCTACTCCTCTATTGATTGTATCAAAGGATGGGTCTGGTTCTACTTCTGAGAATATTTCTGCGTGTACATATTGCTGTCTTTTTCTTAAATAATATAATATTTTGTCTACATATCCTAAACTTACCATTGACTTATCTGTTACTATAAATGCTCTTGTTATATTTGGCATTTTTTCTAGGTATCCTATTGCTCCTGCTTCAAAGTATATTTTTTCTGGTATTTTAAACCATTGCATATTAACCCTCCTCTTTGCTACTCTTTTTAGATTTATTAGATTTACTGATGATACATTGTCTGTTGTTGAGTTTCCTCCAAAAGTTCCGCATCCTAATGTTAATGATGGTAAATTTGTGTTGTATATATCTCCAATTCCTCCATGTGTAGATGGTGAGTTAACTAATATTCTTCCTGCTTTTATTACTTCTGCAAATTTGCGTATTATGTCTTTGTTTTCTGAGTGTATTACTGCTGAATGTCCCATTCCTCCAAAGTGTATTAGATTGTCTGCTAGTTTTATTCCTTCGTCTGAGTTTTTAACTGTGTAGAATGCTAGGACTGGACTTAGTTTCTCTTTTGAGAATGGATGCTCATCTCCAACTCCTGTTTCTGGTACTACTATTACCTTTGTTTCTGCTGGTATATCAAATCCTGCTATGTCTGCTATTTGTTTTGCACTTTGTCCTGGTATTTTGCTGTTTAATATATATCTTCCTTCTGGACTTTGTGTGAACATTGCGTTTTTAAGTTTTTCTGTTTCTTCTTTGTTTACAAAGTAGCATCCTGCTTCTTTCATTAATTTTATGAATTCTTTTTCTATCTCTTTATCTACTATTACTGATTGCTCTGATGCACATATCATTCCATTGTCAAATGATTTTGATAGTACTAAATCATTTACTGATGTTTTTAGTTTTGCTGTTTTTTCTATATAGCATGGCACATTTCCAGGTCCTACTCCTAGTGCTGGTTTTCCACATGAGTATGCTGCTTTTACCATTCCTGTTCCACCTGTTGCTAGTATTAGGTTTACTCCTGGATGGTTCATTAGTGCATTTGTTGCATGTATTGATGGTTCTTCTATCCATAGTATACAGTCTTTTGGTGCTCCTGCTTTTACTGCTGCTTCTCTTAGTATTTTTGCTGTTTCTTCACTACATTTTTGTGCTGATGGATGGAATCCAAATATTATGACATTTCTTGTTTTGGCTGATATTAAAGATTTGAAGCTTACTGTTGCAGTTGGGTTTGTTACTGGTGTTACTCCTGCTATTATACCAACTGGTTCTGCTATTTCTTCATATCCTAGTTCCTCATTTTCGTTTACTATACCAACTGTTTTGTTGTATTTTATGCTGTGGTATATATATTCTGATGCAAACATGTTCTTTGTTATTTTGTCTTCATATACTCCACGTTTTGTTTCTTCGACCGCCATTTTTGCGAGTTTCATATGATTTTCAAGTACTGCCATAGACATTTTCTTAACTATATTATCTACAGTTTCTTGGTCTAGTTTCATGTACTCTTGTGATGCTATTTTTGCTCTTTCTACTAAAGAGTCTATCATAGCATTGACTTTTTTTTGTTCTTCTTCATTAATATCTTGTGCCATTCTAAATATCATTCCTTTCTTAAGGTTTAAGCTTGGTTGGAATTTTTTTGCTTTTCCACCTTCTTTTTCCTTTAATTAATAGTTAGATATAATTTTATCCATTTATATTATATAATATACTAGGATTTTGTCAAGGGCTATTATTAGTATTTTAATAGTAAAATCTTAATTTGTTATAGTTGTATTGTCCATAAAACATACCAAAATAGGCAAAGTTGCTTTATGATTTTTCACATTTATTTGTACTCTTTTTCTAATTTTTCATTTAGATAGATTTTGGATATTAGCTTATATTCTTGTATACATTCTTCTTTTATGTTAAATCCAAATAGCTTTTTTGGCGGTGCCATTATTGTGTATTTTATTCCGTCTTTTGTTCCTTTACTCATTGTCATTGCTCCTGTGTCTTGTTTACTACATTCTTTACATTTAAATCCATTGTCTTTTATGCTAAAGTATGTTAGATTTTCTATTTCTCCACATGTTACACATTTTTCTATTTGTGGTGTAAATCCCAGTATTGAAGTTAGTCTCATTTTAAATATGCTTGTTACTAATTCTCTGTTCATGTTTGTTTCTGATATCATATATAATGTGTTTAATAATAGTTGCAGTGTTTTGTAATTGTTTTCATTTTCTGTTGCTACATCATTTACTATTCTTGTGATATTTGCTGCACTTTCTAGTTTGTCTAAGTCTGTTCTTAAGTTATAAAATATTTCTATTATATCACATGAGTTTATATTATATGTATTGTTTCCTTCAAATAGTATATAGTCTCCAAAGCATAAATATTGGGTGCCAGCAAGAAGAGCACTTTTGGGTTTTCTTGCTCCTTTTGCTGCACACCCTATCTTACCGAATCCCTGGTGTTAATAGTGTTACCATTTTGTCTGCGTCTCCCATGTTACTTTCTAATAATACTATTCCTTTAGTTTTTATTATTCCCATCTATTTCACCTAAATTTTGTTCTATATTTTTTAATCTCAAAAATTCTAGATAAACATCTATATTTCCTGTCTTCTTAAAGGTATTCCATGCTATTTCTTTTAACATTGTAATCACTCTCCCTTTAATTTTATCTTGTGCTTTTTTTTTGTTTTTTATTCTGTTTTTTTCTAAGTGAGATAATTATATTAATTTTGGTTTGAATTTTTTTATTATTGTGTCTGCGTCTTGCCAGTCTTCTTTTACTTTTACCCATGTTTTTAGGTTTATTTTCATTCCAAACATGTTTTCAAGGTCTTGTCTTGCATATGTCCCTATCTTTTTTAACATCTGTCCATCTTTCCCTATTATTATCCCCTTATGTGAGTTTCTTAAACAATATATTGTTGCTTCTATGTTATAGAATGGCTTATTGTCTGTTTTGGATTTTGATGTCTTCATTTTTTCAACTTCTACATATATCCCATGTGGTATTTCGTCATTTAATAGTTTTAAGGCTTTTTCTCTTATAGTTTCTTCTACTAGTTGTCTCATTGTTTGGTCTGTATATTCTTCTGTGTCATAGAATGCTGGTCCTATTTTTAGATTTTTTTCTATTTCTTGTAATACTTTTTCTGTTTGCTCTTTCTTTATTGCTGATATTGGTAATACTCCTACAAATTCGTATTCTTCTGAGTATAGTTTTATTAGTGATAATAGTTCTTCCTTTTTTACTAGATCTATTTTGTTTATTATTAATATCGTTTTTTTGTTTGATTGTTTTATTTTTTCTAGTATTGTCCTGTCTCCTGGTCCTATTTCTTTGCTTGTTGCTTCTATTATGAATAGGATTATATCAACTTCTTGTGCCATTTCAAATGCGGTATCATTCATAGTCTCCCCTAACTTTGTTTTGGGTTTGTGTATTCCTGGAGTGTCTATTATTATTGTTTGTGAGTTTGGTCTATTTATTATTGCTTTTATTGCTGTTCTAGTTGTTTGTGGCTTGTTTGTCATTATTGCTATTTTTTCTCCTACTAGTGAGTTGATTAGTGTTGATTTTCCTACATTTGTTCTTCCTATTATTGATACAAATCCTGATTTGAATTCCTGCTTGCCCATAATTTATATTTTTCCTTTCTTTAATTCATAATGTGGCACTACTTTCTTTTATTATCCCCAGATTTTTAGTGATAGCATCTGAAAATTTAAAAACAAAAAACTTATTTTAGTACAGAAAGTTATCCCTATGGGATAACTTTCTCGCTATATAATCAAATTATTATTAAATGGATTCTCTTCTTTTAATAATTTTCTGCTTTTATTTCAAAAAATGCTTGTGGATGTGCACATACTGGACAAACTGCTGGGGCTTCTTTTCCTATACATATATGTCCACAGTTTCTACATTTCCAAATTTTGTCTCCATCTCTTGAGAATACTAATCCATTTTCAATATTGTCTAATAATTTTAGATATCTTTCTTCATGTTCCTTTTCTATCTTTCCTACTGCTTCAAATAGATATGCTATTTTGTCAAATCCTTCTTCCTTTGCTGTTTTTGCAAATTCTGCATACATGTCTGTCCATTCATAGTTTTCTCCTTCTGCAGCTACTTTTAGGTTTTCCTTAGTTGTTGGTATTTCTCCACCATTTAATAGTTTAAACCAAAGTTTTGCATGTTCTTTTTCATTTTCTGCAGTCTCTAAGAATATTGCTGCTATTTGCTCATATCCTTCCTTTTTTGCTTTACTTGCAAAATATGTGTATTTTGTTCTTGCTTGTGATTCTCCTGCAAAGGCTGCTAATAGATTCATTTCTGTTTTTGAACCTTTTAATTCCATCTTTTTACCTCCATGTTAATTTTTTTATTATTATATCATTTTTTTCTATAATTGCAATAGCTTGACCTATTTATTTTTTCACATTTTTTGACTTTTTTCATATTATATATTGTAAGGAGGAATATTTATGTGTAAAGAAAAAAGCAATGTTTGTTCATGCAAATTATTTAATGTTCTATCAAGCTTACTAGTAGCAGTTGGTGTAGCCGCTGTTTTTTATATTGGTATTGTAACTACTGTTTCTGTATTGATTTATATTACTTTAATATTAGGAATTCTTGGATTGATTGGTTCACTTGCTATAATTTTTGGTACTCCTAGATATGTTTGTGATTGCATTAATGTGACTACTCTTGTTCCAAGTTCTATTGGCGCTATTATTACTAGTGCTTTTGCTTTGGCTGTTACTGGTCTTGTAGCTTTTACTATTCCAGTTGCAATTCTTATTGGTGTTGTGGCTTTCTTCTTAGTGTCACTTGTTATTAGTATTATAGAATTATTAATTTGTATTTTTTGTGACAAAAAAAGTTGTTGTTATGAGGATTAATTTTTTATTAAGGGTATGATGAATAATTGTACCCTTTCGTTTCTACTAACGCCTTTTTGTTTTTTACATATTTATAATATGGAGATAACAAATATAAAGAATTAAAGGTTTTTCTTTGGATCATTTTCGCCTAATTAGCATTTGGGGACTTTAGATGGAAAAACCGTGAGGGCTAACGATTATAACCTTTATATAATTTCTTCTTTAAAAATTATACTTTGAGAAAGGAAATATATTAATTATGGAAATTTTAAGATTAGGTTCTACTGAACCTATGGTTGAGTTGTTACAAAGTACTTTAAATAAATTAGGTTTATATGTTGGTGGAATTGATGGCATTTTTGGAAGAAATACAGAAAATGCTGTTAAGATATTTCAAAGAAATTTTGGATTAAAAGTTGATGGAATTGTAGGAGCTAGTACTTGGAATGCTTTATATCCATATATTTACGGATATAGTAGTTATACTATTAGAAGTGGTGATACTCTATATTCAATAGCACAAAGATTTTCTACTACTGTGAATAGAATTTTATATGCTAACCCTAATATTAATCCAGATAATTTATATATCGGTCAAACTATAATAATTCCTTTTGGCTCTATTGTTCCTACAAATATTAGCTATACTTATGATATATTACAGATGAACATTTCTGCTCTTAGTAAGGTTTATCCATTTTTGCAAATAGGTTCAATAGGTAACAGCGTTATGGGTAAGCAACTCCCTTATATTAGAATTGGTAAGGGCTCTAAAGAAGTATTTTATAACGCATCATTCCACGCTAATGAATGGATTACTTCTCCTCTTCTTATGAAGTTTACTGAAAATTTTCTTAGATCTTATGTGGATAATGGCTATATTTATGGTTATAGTACAAATTATATTTTTAATAATTTCTCTATTTATATTGTACCAATGGTAAATCCAGATGGTTCACGTCAAAGTAGATAGTCATTATTCAAAAAACGAATTCTAAGAATTTTTAAGCGGTGGAAACCGCAAAAAAATTCTAATAATCCGCATAATTCTCTAGTACGGAAAGTTATGCCACTGGCATATCTTTCCTACTATATAAAAAATAATTTAACTTTTTAAAGTTAAATATTATATCAATTTGCTTATCTTGATGTATCAGTATTTTGTTAATAATTACTCTCATAAGTTCTGGAGTTGGCTTTTTTAATTTTAAAAATTCTTTTACTACCTTCTCTATATTTTGAGTATTATCTTGTTTACAATTTAATTCTTCCTCTTTTAATTCCATATATGTTTCTTTTTTTTCTTTTATTTCTTCATTAAATTTTTTACATACCCTATCATACATTTCCTTACTAATTTCATTATTCAATTTGTCTATATACATTTTATCAATATTGTTATTTATTATATCTATCTCTTTTTCTAGCTTTTTTAGCATTTTTGTATAATCGTATGTTGTCTTACTGTCTTTAATGTTTAGTTCTATTTTTTTATTGTCTATATCTAAGAATAAATTTTTTATAATTTTCAATACCTCTTCTTCTAATCTTTCATAACTAAATCCATGTGAAGTACAGACTTTAGTTTTTGGATTGCTACGATAATTATTGCATGTCATATAGCTATGTCCGTTTTTTCCGTCTTGTTACGACTCTTACACCTATTCTATGGCTACATTCATAACAGAATAGTAAACCATCTAGCAAAAAGTTATTTTTCTTTTCATTTCTACCATAATCTTGAACCACTAACATTTTTTGAACTGTATCAAAACTTTTTTTATCAATTATTGGTGTATGTGTGTTTTCTACAACATACCATTGTTCTTTTGGATTAGCTTTTATTTTCCTATTTTTATAACTTATTCTACTTCTTTTATTTTGAATTGTAACTCCTGTATATGTTTCTCGTCTTAATATTGTTTTTATTGTTCTATTCGTCCAAAAAGTTGCTTTATTATATCTAATTTGTTTAGTCGTTGGAATTTTATTATCAATAAGATAATTTTTTATAGCACATAATCCTTTTCCAGCTATTGCCATATCAAAAATAGTTCTTACAATTTTGGCTTCTTCCTCACAAATTATTAAATGGTTCTTATCATTTGGGTCTTGCATATATCCTAATGGTGTTGTTCCACCTACCCATTTTCCTTGTTGTTGCATAGTATGTAATGCCGTTCTAATTTTCTTAGATAAATCTTTAGAATACATATCATTTAATATTGATTTAAAAGGTGCAAAATCATTATTTCCATTATTAGAAGCAAATGTATCTATACCATCAGTTACAGAAACATATCTAACATTATTTTCTGGAAACCATTTTTCTATGTACTCTCCTGTTTCTATGTAATCACGACCTAGACGAGATAAGTCTTTAGTTATTACCATATTTGCTTTTCCTAATTGTATATCTTTAATCATTCTTTGAAAAGCTGGTCTATTAAAGTTAGTTCCTGTATAACCTGGGTCTATGTAAATATCTATAAGTTTATATTCGTCTCCCAAACTCTGTACATATTCAGTTAGCATTGCCTTTTGGTTTGTAATACTTTCGCTTTCATCTTCCCCCCTATCTGCATCTTCTTTAGATAATCTTATATAAATTGCTACTTTATAAATTATTCTTTCTATTTCTTCAGGCATTTTTCCTCCTTCCATGCTGAAAAAACGAGATTGTTTTTTCATTTAATAGGCTAATTAAAAATCTCGATAATATTTCTTCTATTTCTTCTCCATCTTCATTAAAGAAAACATTAATTTTGAATTCTTTCCCCACATCTTCCTCCTATGTATTAAAAATATATTTATAAAATTTTAAAAAATGACTTTTATTTCATCTATCAAAATTATCAAATTATTTCTCTACTAGATAAATGTCATATACTCATGAAAAAAACGCAATTTTTAGGTAATTTAGCTTAAAATACTTTGCTTTTTTTTACTTATATGATACAATACTTACATAAATTTTTAATTCATATATTTATTTCTATGTATATTTCTATACATAAAAATCCAAAATGTAAAAAATTATAATAAGAGGAGGAATTGTAGGTGGAACTAAATGTAAATCATGATATTAAAGCCAACAAGGTTTCTAATAATGATGTAAGAAAATTTACAGAAGAGTTATCTAAAAGTCTAGAAATAGATAATTTATTGATTTATAATTTGCCAATAGACAATGGAAAATTCACAGATGAAAATTTAGTAAAATTAGAGGAAAAATATAAGGAGATAATTGATAAAGAAAAACCTCAAAATGTATATTATCAAATGAAGGAATATGAAACGAACTTGCTAAATGAGCAACAGAAATATCTAAAAAAATGAGAAAAAACGGTGAATTATATTATGTTAAAACTGTAGAACGGAGACTGCAAATCTTGGAAAACAGAACTTATACATAATGGAAAAAGTTTTCAAGAAATAGATATGCCACATGATGTTTATCATATGATAGGTCAAGGATCAATTCTTAAATATGAAAAGGGAAAATATTGCATTTTAGATGGTGAAACTATTTTTGATTTACACAAAGATCTTGAGATAGATTCACAGTATTGTAAAAGTCAAAATATGTACTATACACCTAAAGGGAAATTAACTAGTAAACAATTAGAAAATTTAAAACAAATGCAAGAAACAAAAGAAAAAAACATCTTTGAAAAGATATACGATAAATTACAAGAACTAAAAGAAAAATTTCTAACATTATTCAAATAAAAAGGGAATTTTTAATTGTAACACAAATAGTATTACATGATTTTTCTTAAATTTATTTTGAAATATAGATAAAATTAATAAAATGTTATATAATAGAAAGAGAGGTTAGTTTAATGTTAAAATTATATTTAGATAATTGTTGCTATAATAGACCATTTGATGATTTGACAAATCAAAAAATTATATCGAGTCACAAGCAATAATTGTAATTTTGGATTTATATAAAAAGGATAAATTAGATATATATAAAAGTAAAATTTTAGATTATGAAATAAGTCAAATGAAGAATATTATAAAGAAAAATAAAATAATAGATGTTTATAATTCTTTAAAGTCAAACTATATAGATACAACAAATGAAATAATAAATAAAGCAGAAGAACTAAAAAAGTACAATATAAAGGAAAAAGATGCTTTACATATAGCATATGCAGAGTGTGGAAATTTAGATTATTTTATAACAGTTGATCGAATATTGATAAACGCTAGCTCTAAAGTAAAAGATTTAAAAATAAAAGTTATAAATCCGATAGAGTTTATTATGGAGGTGATGTGAATGGGAACAAATTTAAGAGAGTTAGAGAAAATTAAAGATAAAGGGTTTGCTGTATTAAAAGAAAACTTAAGCCCAGCAGAATTAGTACAGTTCTTACAAATGTTAGGTGTAGGAACTGGAGATTATACTAAAGAGAAATATGAAAATGATGAAGATATTACTATAGAAGACTTTAAAAAGTTTTTAGCAAAAAATAACTAATTTTAAAAGCTATTCTCAAAGGTAGAATAGTTTTTTTATATGTGTTGAAAAATCTTTAATACCTTTTTTGCACATTGGGAGATAATTTTTAGATGAATTCAAATTATTTTTAGCATATTTTTTGTGACCTACTTTGTATTAAACCAGATGGTGTTGATTTAGTAACAGGTGGAATTGATAAAAATTCCCCATATTACACTCGTGCAAAAAATATTGCTAATAGTTTTCCTGGAATTCCTTTTCCTTCTGGTTGGAAGGCTAATATCTCTGGTGAAAGTTTGATTAACTTCCACCTTTTTGTTTTCAAAAAATAATGTAGTTATATTCTACATTTCTATTGTCTTTAATATCATAGTTATATTACCTTTTTATTATTTAGAATCTTTTCTACTTCAATAAATTCATCTATATTTTCATTTATTGTATTTAGTGGTGCAAAGTTAAATGAAATAAAAACATTTTTGTCTTTGTCTATTTCTATTTTATCTATTAGTCTAAACAAACAAGATTTATCTATTTCTTTCATTTCTAGAAACTCATTTATAGTTTTATTTATTTGTCCTTCATCATTTTTATTTTTAATAGTTCTTTGCCCCTGTAAAATTTGAAATCTATCCATTAATTCACTTTTTTCATTTGTTAGTTTATCTCTTTCATTAACAAATCTTGCAGATATTCTTGTAAAATCAATATCAGTCAATATTCCATTTAATTTATCGTTATATAGGCTATCTACATTTTTGTTAATACTAGCTATTTTAATATCTATTATTTCAAGTTGCTTTTTTACAGATTCTACCAAATCAATTGACTTATCTTTTACTTTTTTATAAGTTTCTTCTAACATTGTACGATTAGCATATATCTTACAAACTTGTCTTACTATCTCCAGTATTCTTTTTTCAAACTTTGGATAATTCAAATTTCTTACATAGCAACCTCTTTTTTGATAACCTGTATCTACTATATATGGAATTTTTGGTCTAGTACTATTATGATTTACTTTTAATACAATTTGCATTTGCCAACCGACAATGTTTACAGTATATCAGTCCTCGCAGTAGATAGTCATATTGTTTTATAACTTTTTTTGCTCGTTCTTTATGTATTACTTGAGCTTTTTCAAATATGTCTTTATCAATAATTGGCTCGTGAGTATTATCTACTCTTATGTATTTTTCCTTTTCCACTTTACGAAGTTTTTTTACTTTATATGAAACAACTGATATTTTATTTTGGACTGTATTTCCAATATAAACCTCGTTTTTTAACATATCGCATACAGTAGTTGCATTCCAAAAATAATTGGTCTTATTTTCATTTTGAACAATACTAGTTTTCCTATATCCAGATGGACTTAAATAATGATTTTTATTTAGATATTCAACAATCAATTTACTTCCAATTCCATTTACATACGTATCAAATATTTTTCTTACCACATCTGCAACATTATTATCAATAACTAATTTGTTTTTATTGTTTAAATCTTTTTTATAACCGATATGCTGGTGTACTACACAAATATTCACCTTGCTTTTGTTTTTCTTTAAATACACTTCTAATCTTTTTCGATATATCTTTAGCATACATATCATTTAAAATTGCTTTAAATGGTGTAATATCATTGTTTACTGTTTCACTATATGTATCTATTCCATCAAGTATTGAAACATATCTAACTTGATTTTCTGGAAAATAATTTTCTATATAATAACCTGTCTTTATATAATCTCTTCCAAGTCTTGATAAATCTTTTGTTATTATCATATTAATTTTTTGATTTTCAATATCTGCAATTAGCCTATTAAACTCTGGTCTATCAAATGTAGTTCCGTGAAATTCCATCATCAACATATTCATCTATAATATTTAGGTTTTGCTCTTTTAAGTATCTTTCAATTATTTTTCTTTGATTTCCAATACTTTCACTTTCTTGTTTGTCCCCATCTTCACGAGATAATCTTATATACATTCCTACTTTATAGTTTTTAGTTATTAGTTTAAACATTTCACTCCTTTCCATAAAAATATTTACAGTACTATTATCATAACGTGGTCTTTATATTTTGTCAGCTCTTTTTTCAATATTTTTATTATTCGTTTTCTTTTCAGTAAAATCGTAAAACATTTTACAAATAACTTTATCAATAGGTTGTTTTGCCTTATTAAATTTACAGTAAATCTTTATATCTTCTTTTCCCAAAACATACACCTCTTAATAATATTTATTATTATTTAAGAATGATATTCGTATAATCAAAATTTTTCTATTTAAATATCAAACTTAAATAATTTATAAAGAGTATACTTCGTTTTTAAAAATTTTTATTATAATGGGTACAGAAAAAGAAATTTGGGTACAAAAAAAGATGGAGCTTTTACTAATAAAAACTACATCTTTTTTGTTACGAATTTTAAGGCATTTTGTGGTGCCCAAAATTCGCCAGCTTGGTGTTTTGACACCGTTTTCGCTGTTTAGGAGAAAATCTCCTAATACCTTTTTAGCCCGCTGGGAGGGAATTCTTTAAGTTTTTTTAGTCTAAAAAACTGTGATTTTTTAATTACTGTTTCCTCTTATTTAATTAATTTTCGCTATTAGAATTTAAATCAATTTTTCCTACTAGTAATTCAGACTTACTAATTATTCTATCTATCGTTGAATTAGCAGTTTTCATTATATATAAATATATTTTCATTTGTTCTTCTAATAGATTAATGGCTTGCGTAAGTTTTCTTTCCATACCTTTTACGGATATAAAAGTAGAAATCATATCGTCTATTTTTTCATTAGACTCTAGTATAGACTTTTTCATACTATATAATCCTTTTAATGAAGCTATTAACCCTTCCTTATTTGATTGATTTTCCATATATTTATTATCAATCAAATCAAGAAAATTATTTTCAATCCTTCCCCAAATATTTTCAAATTCAATATTATGAATTTTCATTTTATTAGCAAAATCTTGAATGCCTATTCCAACTTTTCTAGCAATATTTCTAATAAAACTAGCGTTACCTGATGAAGGCGATTTCGATACTCTATTTATCTCACCTGTAGCATCTTCCATTTGTTTTGTCATTACATTTTGCTCTTCTGTCATTTTTTTTATTTCATCTGACAATTTATATATATCCTCGTTTATATCTGCTATAAAATCTAAAAAACCTCTATCCTCTTCATCTATATTTTCTTGAAATGTATTTACATCTTCTTTAAATATTCTTTGTTTTTCATCACTAGGATAATAATCTTTTATAGGATTTCCAAATTGAACACTTCCATCTTTTGCACCTTGTAAAATTTTTTCAATTTCATCTATTATATCATTAATTTTCCAAAAATTAGTTTCATATTCGCTTACTCTATATGATCTAATATCAAAAGGTAATTCATTTATATCTTGCGTAATAAGTATTACTTTTTTATTTAAAGCATGGCATAATCCTAATTCATAAAATACATTTGGATTTAGTCCTGTTACATCAGCAATTATTACATCAGCATTTCCTATTCCTACCACTATATCTTGTAATATACTTCTTTTATTATCTAAATCTCCAGCATTAGAAAATTCATATTCATCTTTTAATTTTTCTTTAATCATACCATATAATTCCAAAAATTCTTCTTGAAATGGCATTATCATAAATACTTTTAATTTTTCCACTTTCATACTCTATTCATAATATATTTTCTTTAAATTTTATCAAATCCTTCATATTCTTTAAATGCTAATAAATATAATGCTTTTAGCAAATCAGGATTTTTGCCTTTCAACTCATTAATAACTGTATCTGTTCCTACTTGTAATTCTTTATTTTCTTCTATAATTTCATCTATTAATTTAGGAAGTTCCATACAAATTTTATAAAAAGCCTCTTTGTCTCCAGTTACAATCTCGTAAAATTTATCTAATGAAACTCTTTTTATTCTTTCATTTTCAACTCTTTCTCCATCTACGGAAACTTTCCAAACTATATTTTGACTATTTTTAGCAATTGCTTCTACTAAAAAACATTCTGCTGTACTTTCTTTTGCTATTTTATTCAACATTCTCATATATGTTTTTTGTGATGATGAGGAGTTCATTGTATTATGCTTATTTTTCATTTCTATATAGATTTTATTTCCATCTTTTTTAGTATAAATAACATCAAAACCTTCTTTAGGCACTTCGCAATTTTCTATATACTTAAACATATTTTGATGAAAATAACCAATAGCATTAGACTTTGTTTTATCTCTCTGTCTTACTAATTCATCTTTTATTACTTCTTCAAAAGTTTTTCTATAAACTTTACTATCAAACACCATTTTTATAGGATCTACAATATTGGAATTAAATTTACTTAAATCTATTCCATCTAAAGTTTTTTCATATGTAGATATTGTATTTCTTATATGTTCTTTCAAATTTTCTTTTGTTATAAAATTAAGATTCCACATTTTTATTAACTCCTTCATTTAAAGCATTCATTATTGATAATCCCACTTCTTTCGCCAACTCAACTGGAACAGCATTTCCTATTTGTTTATATATATCGTTCATTTTTCCAGAGAAATTCCATTCATCTGGAAATGATTGAATTCTTGCATACTCTCTCGTAGTGAAAGGTCTACTTTCATCTGGATGACATCTATCTGTTTGTTTCATCATTGGAGAACAAGTTAAAGTCAATGAAGGCTCGTCCCAAGATATTCTTCTTGCAATTCCTGTTCTTCCACCTCCCATAAAATAGCATGATTTCATATAATCTCTTGCTACATCATCTGGTAAATCTCTCCAATATCCCCCTGGAGGTACTAAATCAAATACCTTTTTCTTTTTTTCTGGATATTTTGCTCCAACTGAATTTGGAACGTTTTTTAGTACATCTTTTAAAACAGGCTTATAACCGTGAGGTTTTGGATATTCAAATTTAATATTTTCTTTTAAATCATTTCTAGTTCCTATTATAACAACCCTTTGTCTTTTTTCAGCCACTCCGTAATCCCATGCATTCAAAATTTTCCATTCAACTGTATATCCTAAGTCTTCAAATACATCCACCATTGTTTTTATTGTTCTTCCACCATCATGAGTTGTTAAACCTTTGACATTTTCAGCAAGAAACATTTTTGGTTGTAATTGCCTTAAAAATTCTGCATAATAGAAAAACATTGTTCCTCTAATATCTTCTAAGCCTAGTTTTTTTCCTGCATAACTGAATGATTGACAAGGATATCCTCCAGATAATAAATCTAGTTCTCCTTTTTTCAAATTAAATTCTTTTAATAAATCTTTTTGAGAAAATTTAATAATATCCTCTTCAATTACATTCCAGTTTGGTCTATTTAACCTTAATGTTTCACATGCTGTTTTATCTATTTCTACTAATCCAATTTCTTCAAATCCTGCCTTTTCTAATCCTAGGGCTAATCCTCCTGCTCCTGCAAATAATTCTATACATTTTCTTCTCATTCTCATTGCTCCTTAATACTTTAACAATATATCATAAAATTTGATTTTTTTCTACATATAATAAAGAATTTTATATTAAAAGTAAATACTTTCCATTTTTTACTTTCTCTATTATTTTCAATTGATTTAATTCTTTAATTGTTTTATTTATTACTGAAATTGAAACATTTAAATTCTCAGCAAGTGCTTTTTGAG
>CAPYID010000026.1:0-234 GCA_948739805.1 uncultured Clostridia bacterium
TGATGTTTCTGCTGTCCCTATTCCTCTTCCTTTTTCTAGTATTATTCCATATTTTTTTCTTTCTATTTTTACTGTTTTGGTATTTGCACTATATACTGTATATCCTTCTATATTTTTTGCTTCATATGTGTTTCCATCAAATCCCTCTATTTGTGTTGTACTCCAGTTGAATGTTGAATCATATTCATGTGCTACATTGTATACTTGCACTCCTGCTTCATAGGTTCCATCTCC
>CAPYID010000026.1:254-28205 GCA_948739805.1 uncultured Clostridia bacterium
TTGCTTTTAATGTTATATCTCCTGCTGGCATTGTAAATGTATAGCTTTCTTCTGTTGATACTTGTGTTTCTCCACTTGTTTCTACTTTTGTCCAATTGTTCCATGTGTATTCATATTCTGCTGTTGTTTCTTTTAGTGTTCTCGTTACTGTTACTCTTTCTCCGTATTTGAATTGTCCTCCTCCTGATGTTCCTGATATTCCTGTTCCTGCTTTTAATGTTACTGTTGATATTTTTCTTGTATAATAATATTCTACTTCTGTTGTTCCATCTGCTTTTATTTCTACTTCTTTTTCTTCTGGTATTTCATATCCTTCATATTCTTTTGCTGTTTTTCTTTCTGCTTTTACTTTTGACCCTGTTGTTGCTTTTTTTGTTACTGTATCTGTCGCATCCTTTGGGTATGTTCCATCTAAGTTCTGCTTATAGTGATATATTTTATAGTTTACTTCTGCTCCTGTCCAATGTGCTGTATATTTTCTATCTCCTGTTGAGCCTTTATTTATTGTTACATTTTTATTTTTGGTTGTTTCTTCATTTAGTGTCCAGCCTTCAAATGTGTATCCTGTTTTGGTTGGATTTCTTAGTGTAAAATTGTTGCTTTCTATTGTATATGTTTCTGGGTTTTGAGGGTCACTTACTGTTCCTCCATCTAGGTCATAGGTTATGTTATAGGTTATAGGTTCCCAATTGGCTGTTATTGTTGCATCTTCTGTTCCCATTGTGAATGTTCCATTTGTTATACTGCTTCCATCTCCTGTACAGTCCCATCCATCAAATGTATATCCATCTCTTACCGGATCTACTATTTTTTCTGTATACCCTTGAGATATCTTTATTGTACTATCTTCCTTTTTATTGTTCCAATATCCTTCGTTTGGTTTTATAGTCAAATTCCAGCCAACCAGTTCAATCAATGCATAGCCATTTAAACTAGAGCTCTGACTTCCTTCATCTACCAAACAATCCTCTCCACCTGGGATAAGCAATTTGTAATCAGCAAAAACGACATTTGAGCAGTAAGATTTCCCATTCGTACCAGAGCTTCGACCCGCTGGGAAACCAGCCCCACCACCAGCACCGTAAAGAGTCTTGTCATTTCCTAATTTCAGACTAATAAAATCACCTCTTGAAGCGCAGTAGACATCATAGATCGTATACCAAGATGCCAGCTCGTAAGCCGATCCATCTAACCCATTAGTATGACTGAGAGAATCATAAAATGTAGTATTTCTAGATACACCTACATTATGTGCCCCACCACATACACTACAATTCAAACTTGTCCTCAATGTATCAGATCCAGCACCTCCACCGAGCTCCTAACAGCAGTGTACCGTCAATGCTCACTCCAATGCTATTTCCGCCTCTACCGAACCCTCCTTTACCAGCACCTTTACCACCAATGCATTCACTTGCAGTTAGAGTTTGCCCTGAGTTTAAACTAACATATCCTGTAACCTTTCCACCTTTTTTTCCTCCATCACCTTCTCCATGCCCACCATGTAGTTCTATTTTATATATTCCATCTTTTGGCACAGTATATGTGTCTCCTGCATTTACAGTTGTTGCTGTAGCTGCTGATATTTGTTCTTCGTTTTTATCTATATTTTTATTTAGTTCTGCTGTTTCTGGCGGACGCCCAAAGGGCGCCCCTACATATATTATTGCTATTATACTGATTAATACAAACATGACAATTAAGGGCACTACTATTTGTGTCCTTCTATTTTTTATTTTATTTCTTTGAATAAGCGCTTTGTATTTTTTCCCTATTGTATCATTTAAAACGTCCTTGTGTGTGTGTGTGTGTGTGTGTGTGTTACAGCGCCAACGGTTTCAAGTTTTTTACTTTTCCCGTTTTTTTCTTTCTCTTTTCTCATGGTTTTTTCCTCCTTTTGTTTTTTGGGTGAATGGTTTTTATTGCTGAGATGTGATTTTTCTCATTTTTATTATATTATAAGAATTTTGTCGTTCCTTGTAAATAACTATTTCTTCCTATATAACACAAAAAAATCCGCATTTATTTACGGATTTTCTTGTGTTTAAAGTTTATGTTTTATTTGTTAAATTTCCATTTCGCTTTTGTAATATTTTGTCACTTTTCTTAGGGAAATAAGTAGTTTGCTTAATTATTCAGCAAATATTTGCGCAAATTCATCTCCATCTATTTTTTCTTTTTCTAGTAGTATTCCTGCTACTTTGTGTAGTTTATCTATATGCTCGCTTAAGATTTCTTCTGCTTTTTGATATGCTTTGTCTATTATCTTTTTGGTTTCTGCATCTATTACTGAAGCTGTTTGCTCTGAATAGTTCTTTGATTGTGTTAGGTCTCTTCCTAAGAATACTTCTTCTTGACCTGCTCCAAACATAATTGCTCCTACTGCTTCACTCATTCCATATTTTGATACCATGTCTCTCGCTATTTTTGATGCTCTTTCTATGTCATTGCTTGCTCCTGTTGATATATCACTTAGTATTAATTGTTCTGCTACTCTTCCTCCTAGTAATGATACTATGTTTTCTTCCATTTCTGATTTTGACATGAATGATTTGTCTTCACTAGGTCTATACATAGTATATCCTCCTGCCATTCCTCTTGGTACTATTGATATTTGATGCACTTTATCTTGTGTTGGTAGATATCTACTTACTACTGCATGGCCTGCTTCATGGTATGCTACTAGTTTCTTTTCTTTTTCACTTCTTACTCTAGTCTTTTTTTCAGGCCCCATTGTTACTTTTACCATTGCATCTTCTATTTCTTCCATTCCTATTTCTTTTAGGTTTCTTCTTGCTGCTAATAGTGCTGCTTCGTTTAGTATGTTTTCAAGGTCTGCTCCTACAAATCCTGCTGTGTTTCTTGCTATTGTTTTTAAATCTACATCTTCTGCTATTCTTTTCTTTATTGCATGTACTTCTAGTATTTGTTCTCTTGCTAATACGTCTGGTGCTGATACTACTATTTGCCTGTCAAATCTTCCTGCTCTTAGTAATGCTTTGTCTAATATGTCTGGTCTATTTGTCGCTGCCATTACTATTACTCCTTCATTTGGTGAAAATCCATCCATTTCTACTAGTAATTGATTTAGTGTTTGCTCTCTTTCATCATGCCCTCCTCCAAGTCCTGCTCCACGTTGTCTTCCTACTGCATCTATTTCGTCTATGAATATTATGCATGGTGAGTTTCTTTTTGCTTGGTCAAATAGGTCTCTTACTCTTGATGCTCCAACTCCTACGAACATTTCAACAAAGTCTGATCCACTTATTATGAAGAATGGAACTCCTGCTTCTCCTGCTACCGCTTTTGCTAGTAATGTTTTTCCTGTTCCTGGTTGTCCTACTAATAGTACTCCTTTTGGAATTCTTGCTCCCATGTTTGTGAATTTTGCTGGGTTTTTTAAGAATTCTACTATTTCTTCTAGTTCTTCTTTTTCTTCGTCAACTCCTGCTACATCTGCAAATGTTATTTTGTTTTTGTCTGCTGGTGTCATCATTTTGGCTTTGCTTTTTCCAAAACTTACTGATTTTGAACCTCCACCTTGTGAGTTTGAACTCATTGTAAAGAATAGGAATATTAGTGCTATTATTATTATTCCAAATGGGGAGATTAGTCCTAATATTGTTATTAAAATATTTTCTGAGTTTTCAGTTAGTTTTATGTTTCCTGCTTTTAGGTAGTCTGTTATATAGTCCATAAAACTTTCCATGTTTGGTATGTTTACTTCTTTTTCTAGTGTTTCACCTTTTAGCTTAATATATGCTGATTTTCCATTTGCTGATATTTCAATGTCTGTTACTTCTGATAGTTCTATTTTGCTTATTAATTCTGAATATGTTAACTTTTTGTCTTCCCTATCTATTATCGCAGTAGCAAGTACTACTAGTATTATTCCTACTATTATTAGTCCTGCAAATCTTTGTATTTTGTTTTTCATGTTTCTCATCCTTTCTAATTTATATAAAAATAAAAATTGTTTAATTATTTCTCATCTTGGTGTTTTCTTCGAATAATGGACGCCCAGTAAAATTTGCTTTACAAATTTTTCATGTTTCGTTCGCAAAAATATAAAAAAAGAATTTGAGCGATATTATGGTATCACAAGTTTTCTATATTTGCAATACTTTTTTTAAAACTTTTTTTGTCGAAACTTGCCTGTATCAAGGCTTTTGCTACGGAAGGCACGATTGGATAATGAATAGTGAATAATGAATTATCATTTATTAATTACTATTGAATAATATATTTTTTTGTTTTTTATTAATACTTTTATATTTTTGTTTGGTGTTAGATATTTGTTTCCAAGGTTGTTTTTGCATAATTTTATGATGTCCTCAATATGTACTTTCCCTATGCCTTGAGTGGTTCCTTGTAGAGTGTTTATTGTTTGTAATATTAATCTTTTTTTTATTATTTCCTCTTGTTTATTGAATGATTTTAAGTCTAGTATTATTTTATCTCCTATTTTTTCTTCTATCACTATTTCTTTGTATTTTTGTTTTGTGATTTTTTCTAAGTATTCGTTTTCTTCGTTTATTATGTCTGATAGCCTGTTTATGGTCATTATTATGTTTGGATTGAATTTTTCTTTTATTAATGGTATTAGTATATTTCTTGTTTTGTTTCTTGTGTAGTCATTTTCAAAGTTTGTTTTGTCTATTCTTGGATTTAATTTTTTTTCTTCACAGTATTTTTCTATTTCTTCTCTTGTTGTGTCTATTAATGGTCTTATGAATTTGTTTTCTCTAATTGGTCTTATACCTTTTAAACCTGATGTACCACTTCCTCTTATTATGTTCATAAGAACTGTTTCTGCATTGTCGTTTGCTGTATGTGCTGTGGCTATTTTGTTTGCTTGCGTTTTTCTTAATATTTTTTCAAAGAATTGATATCTTACTTCTCTTCCTGTTTCTTCTGTTCCCTTTTTTTCTTCTTTTGCTTTTTTTGTAATGTCTATGCTTAATACATGTATTTCTATGTTTTTCTTTTTACAGTAATTAATTACAAAGTTTTCGTCTGATTTTGCTTCTTCTCTAATATTATGGTTTATATGTGCTGCTATTATTTCAAATTTTAAGTCTATGTCTTCTTCTCTTCTTATTTCGTCTAGTACATTTATTAGTGAGATTGAGTCTGGTCCTCCTGAGAGCCCTACTATAATTTTGTCTCCATTTTGTATTAGACTATATTTTTTTATTGTTTTTAAAATTTTTTCTTTAAACATATTTTTCTCCATTAAAATAATTGATCAAAATTTAAAGGTTGGAAATTAGAAATAATTGCTCTAATATCTTACTTCTAATCTCTAACCTCTATTTCAATATTCGTCGTCTCTATAGTGTTCTATGTTTGCAAATTTGGTATAGTTTGACATCCATAGTATTTCTGCTGTCCCTATTGATCCACTTCTGTTTTTGGCTATTATTACTTCTGCTATGTTTTTACTTTCACTTTCTTCATTGTAATAGTCGTCTCTATATAAAAACATTACTATGTCTGCATCTTGCTCTATTGATCCTGATTCACGAAGGTCTGATAGCATTGGTCTATGTTCACTACGTTGTTCTGCTGCTCTTGATAGTTGTGATAGTGCTATTACTGGTATGTCTAGTTCTTTTGCTAATATTTTTAGTGAACGGCTTATTTCTGAGATTTCTTGTTCACGACTTCCGATTTTTCTGTTTCCTGAACCTTGTATTAATTGTAAATAATCTATTATTATTAGTCCTATATTTTTTTCTAGTTTTAGCTTTCTTGCTTTTGCTCTTATTTCTGTTATTGATATTCCTGCTGTGTCGTCTATATACATTTCTGCTTCTGATAGTGGTCCTAGTGCTTCTACGATTTTTACCCAGTCGTTTTCTTCTATTTTTCCTGTTTTTAGTTTGTTACTGTCTACCATTGCTTCACTGCATAGTACCCTGTTTACAAGTTGTTCTTTTGACATTTCTAAACTGAATAGTAGTACTGGTACATTTGATTTTGTTGCAGCGTTTGTTGCTATGTTTAAGGCAAATGCCGTTTTTCCCATTGCTGGTCTTGCTGCTAATATTATTAGTTCTGAGTTGTGAAATCCAGCTGTTCTTAGGTCTAGGTCTGCAAATCCTGATGGTACTCCTGTTATTCCTTCTTTTTGATTATATAGTCTTTCTAGTTGTGCAAATGCGTCTACTAATACTTCTTTTATTGCTGAGTATCCTGCTTGATTTCTATCTTGTACTAGTTCAAAGACTTTTTTTTCTGCTTCGTTTATGACTGTGTCTACTTCTTGTGTTTCATCATATCCTAGACTTATTAATTCGTTTGAGGTTTTTATTAGACTTCTTAATATTGATTTTTCTTTTACTATTTTTATGTATTTGTCTACATTTGCTGTTGTTGGTACTTTTTCTGGTAAGTCTGCTAAGTATTCTAGTCCACCAACTATGTCAAATTTTCCTATTGATGATAGTTCGTCTTTTACTGTTATTATATCTATGGGTTCTGGTCTGTTGTATAAATTTATCATTGCTTCAAATATTGCCTTGTTGTCTTCACGGTAAAAGTCGTCTTTCCTTAGTATTTCTATTGCAGAGATTACAGCATCTTTATCTATTAGCATACTTCCTAGTACTGCTTGCTCTGCTTCTACATCGTTTGGTGGAATTTTTGCTACTGACATCTTTATCTTACCTTTCTTTATTATATAAATTTATATTCTATGTAGGGTATTTTCTTTAATTATACTATCTTTTTGCGTTTACTCTGTTACAGATACTGTAAGTTTTCCAATTACTCCTTCATATAGTTTGATGTCTACTATATATGTGCCTAATGTTTTTATTTGTTCTGGTAATATTACTTTCTTTTTGTCTACTTTTATTTTGAATTGTTCTTCTAAGTTTTCAGCAATTTCTTTTGATGTTATACTCCCAAATGTTTTTCCATTTTCTCCTGCTTTTGTTGTTATTTTTAGTACTATTGATTTCATTTTCTCTTGTACTTTTTTGGCTTGTTCACATTCTATATCTTTTTTGTGTTTTTCTGATGCTTTTTTTGCATTTAGTACATTCATGTTTTGCGCATCTGCTGGAACTGCTAGATTTTTTGGGAATAAGTAGTTTCTTGCATATCCATCACTCGCATTTATTATTTCATTCTTTTTTCCGACACCTTTTATGTCAGTGTTTAGTATTACTTTCATTTTTTCCTCTCCTTTTAATTCTTACAAAAACATAATAAAAATATTATTTTGTAGGTTTTTATAATCAATATAATTATTTAATTTGTGCCTTCGGCGAAATATTCGTCTATTTTTTCTATTAGAATGCTTTTTGCTTCTTGTAGTGTTACATCTTCTAGTTGTGCTCCTGCAACGCCTATGTGTCCGCCTCCTCCTAGTTTTTCTAGTATTAGTTGGACATTTATGTCTCCTATTGAACGCCCACTAATCCATATTTTGTTTTTTCTTATTCCTAATACGAATGAGGCTGTTATATTGTTTATTGTTAATAATTCGTCTGCTGATTTTGCACATATTAAGTTGGTGTTTTCATCATCTTTATCATATATTGAGATTCCTATGGTTTCTTTTACTACTATTGCATTTTTTACAACGTCTGCAATCATGTTATAGCTTTCTAAGTCACTTTGGAACCATTTTTTTACTTTTAATATGTCTACATTGTTCTTTCTTAGATATGCTGCTGCTTCAAATGTTCTTACTCCTGTTTTGAATGTAAAGTTTTTTGTGTCTACCATTATTCCTCCGTATAGACTTTCTGCTTCAAATGTTGTAAGAGCTGTTTCATTTGTTGTGTATTGTAATAGTTCTGTTACTAGTTCTGATGCTGATGAGGCATATACTTCATGGAATGTTAATGTTGCATTTTCTATGTAGTCTGGACTTCTTCTATGATGGTCTATTACAACTATTTTATTTGTTTTTTCTAATAGTTGTGGTGCTTCTACGTAGTTCCTTTTGTTTGTGTCTACTATGACTAATAGTGTGTTGTTTGTGATTTCTGATGTTGCTTGTGTGCTGTTTATTATTACATTTTTGTATTCTTCTTCTTTATGAACTTCTTCCATGAATTCTTGTAGTGATGAACCATATGTGTTGTTTATGATTTTAGCTGGTTTTCCTACTGTTTTTGCAAATTTATATATTCCTATGCTTGAGCCTATCGAGTCTATGTCCCCATTTGCATGACCCATTACCATAATGTTGTCTGCTTCTTGCATAAGGTCTTCTAGTGCATGTGCTACCATTCTTGCTTTTACTTTTGTCCTTTTTTCGACTTCTACACTTCTTCCTCCAAAGAAGTTATATTTTTCTTCGTTTCTTATTACTGCTTGGTCTCCACCTCTTCCAAGTGCTATGTCTAGTGTGGCTAATGCTGTTTTATATTTTTCGTAATTGGTTTCTCCGTCTTGTGATACTGCTATACTTAGTGTTATTTGCAGTGGTCCTTCTATTTTTATGTCTTTTGCTGTGTCTAATATGTCAAATTTATTTTCTTTTAGTGTTTCTATATATTTTTGTTCAAATATGAATACATAGTTGTCTCTTTCACTTTTTATTATTATTCCGTTTGTGGCTTCTGCCCAATTGTATATGCTTTTTTCTAGTTTTGCTAATACTTGTGGTCTTTCTTCTGTTGTTAGTGCTTTCATTGTTTCTTCATAGTTGTCTATTGATATTATTCCTACACATGATTTTGATTCTTCATATTTTCTATTGTTTTCTAGTGTTTCAGTATTGTCAATGAAGTATAATACTACCATGTATTCTATTTTTTTCTTTCTTCCTTTTTGCTTTGTTTTTAAACATTCTCCTATTATTTTGTAGTCGTTTTTTCCTATTTTTGTTTGCATGTTTATTGATTTCGTGTCATTGTTTTCAACTTCTAGTTTTATTTCTTTTGCTAGATTGTTTATTATGTTTTTTATGTCTACATTCCCAAATTCGTTTACAAAACTTATGCTTTTCCATACTATGTTTCCATCTGTTTCTATTATTGCAAGTGGAAATGGTGAGTTTATTAGTGTGTTTTTGGCTGTTGAGTCTATACTGAATGTAAGTTCTTCTATGTGTTGTGTTATTTCTGTTGTTTTTTTGTTGTCTGTCCAGTATGTGTATATTATGATTAAACCAAATACTATTATTGATGGTATTATAAAGTATATGTTTTGAATGCATAATATGATTAGTATGACTGCTATGATTGCTATGTATATTCTATTTTTTATTAAAATGTTTTCTATTGCTTTCTTATCATTCTGCATATAATCCTCCTTTTTAATATCCATTATTTTACACCAATTTGTACGTTTTGTCAAACAGAGGTAATGTCGCCAGTTATCTTTTCCTAATACTTTTTCATCATTAAACAGATTACTTATTTTTTGATAAGAGTAGCCATTATAATATAAATCAAATATTCTAATCACAATATCTTTAGTAGCATAATCTATTACTAGTCTTTTATCTTCGTGCTTATAGCCTAATGGTGCAACGTGAGGGATATGTCCCGACTTTATTGCTCCTGCTAATCCTACTTTTGTTCTTTCGCTTGTTCTTTCTATTTCATTTTGACTAACACTCATTAAAAGTCTTGAAATCATTTTCCCATTTGCACTTGTAGTATTTATTTCATCATTAGCACAATCAATATAAGCATTATTTTCATCTAAAAAAGTTATTAGTCTTTCCCAATCAAATATACTTCTGGTTATTCTATCTAGTTTTAGAGCAACAATAGTATTTATCTTTTTTGCTTTTATATCAGCTTTTAATCTTTCAAAATCTGGTCTATGATTACCCGTTTTGGCACTTATTCCAGCATCCTCATAATAATCTACTATTTCATAACCTTTGAATTTACAAAAAGTTTCTAGTCTTTCTTTTTGCTCTGGCAAACTAAACCGTTCTCTTGCTTGTTCATCTGTTGAAACTCTCATATACAATCCACATTTTTTCTTTTCTTCGTTCAATTTTCAAACCTCCTTAATAAAACAAAAAGAGACATCAAAGTACAATACGAGTACTACTGACATCTCTTAAGTCCATTTATCATAAACTAAAATACAATAATGCAATATAATATAATTTTTTCAAAGTACTCATAATAGTATAGTTCTTCACGAACAATTATACTTAATTTATTGCTTATATTATACTACGATTTTAAGAAATGTCAAATATTTACATTTATATGTTTTTCAAATATTCTTCTAACTCTGATAATTTAATCCTTTTAGTTAAGTTAGTAATATAAATGTCATTTGAATAATTAAAAACTAAAAAAGTAATATTTTTAATAATCACTCTATGTGGCTCAATATATGTAAGATTAGTTCTCTCTAATTTTCTAATGCTACCATTGATAAAAGTAGGAGTAACTTTTGAGAACTCACATATAAATTCAAGCCTTTGTTTTAGACATTCCTCAAATTCTAATTCTTGCTTAATTATCTTCATTTTCGCACCATCCTTTCGTTTGGATGATTTTAATATTGTTTTTAAGCAACAAAAAAATCAACCAGATTTTATTTTCTGATTGATTTTTGTATCAATTCTGTTCAATTTAGTTCGAACAGATACGTCGTTGGTGCCTTAACAAAGGACGTATGCGAAAAATACCTTGCATAAAAGCACTCTATTATCCGTTTCAAAATTAGTTATAGCAATAGTTTCAAAGATATGTATACCCATATCGGAGTTTTTTTGTCTATTACTATATTTTTAATTTAACATAATTTTTTATATTTGGCAATTGGCTTTTATAAATTTTATATGTTTTAATTAATATTTTTCCTATATGCTATGATATTTCTGAAAATTTAAAATATAATTTTCTATTTTTATTTATTCTATAAACTCCATTTCCATTCTTTAAACTTAAATGAATATATGCCTGCATTGGCGTTTGTCTTTTTAACTTTACAATTTCATCTATAACTTTAATAATTAATTCTTCTTTTATAATTGTACTGAAATACATTAAAAATTCTTCTGCTGTTATATTAGGATTAAGTGCAATCATATTTTGAGTTGTTTCAAAAAAGAAATTCTTCTTATTATCACTATATACATTTGGTTCAGAAGATTTGTATAATTCTATTCCATCTATATCTATCTTTTCATATTTACTTTCTAAATTTTTATTTGATTTATATTGTATATTGGTATTTTCTATTTGTCTCATACTTACTATTATTGGAGATCCTTGGCATATTTGAAATATTTTATTTGGATATACTATCATTTCACTTTTTATTATATTGTTTCTTAAATCTATACAATTTATTATTATATTTCCAAAACTAATATTCTCTTTAAATATTAATATATCAACTTTTTTATCACAAATTTTTTGTATCTTTTTTACTAAATTATAGTCTCTATAAATCTCGTATTTTTCTAATTTTAAACCTTTTGTATCCACTATTTTTGAAAAGTGTTCCCCTTTATCATTGGTATATATCTGGCATAAATCTTCAACTTCTACTATTAATCCAAAAATTTTTCCTATTGAATAATTTGTCTTATAAGTATCTAGCCTTAATAACTTTTGTTCTATCATATCAATTAGGTTTTTTCTCATATATCTTATATTACTTCTAATATCTTCATCTGAAAAAGTTAAAGTACCAAATATATCACTTTTATATCTTGATTTTCTATCTACTTTGTTTTTTATTACTTTTCCCATAGAAAAACATTTTTGGTTTTTATTATACTTTCTTTCATAACTGTCAATAGAAAATTTTTCAAAATAATACTGCTTATATGCATAGTCTGGACCCCCCTTTTTATCTAACTCTTCTAAATAGATTAAGTTTCTTAGTACTTCTAATATATTATCATCACATTTATTTACTTTATTAACTGTTCTAGCGTTTCTTATTTCTTCTAAAAATTTACTTTCATTTATACCATTATCCATTTTTATCACAACTCTTTGTTTATTTTTTCAAACTTCTTTTATTTTCTTTTTCTAATTGCTTCAAACTCTTTTTAGGTGTAGGAAGTTCTTCTGGCATAGTTCCGTCCTGCCTGTTTAATTGCTTTTCTAACTATCTTTCCAATTTTATTATGAGTATCACAAGCTTTCTTTTCAGTATCAACTTTATCTCTTTTTAATCTTGATTCTGTTTGTGTAATACGAAATAAATTAGCTGCAAGTTCTTCACTTCCCATATTGTCTAAAATATCTTCTCTATATCTTAATCCTTTTCTTTTAGCAATGTCATCAGCTGTTTCTCCGTTGGGAGAATTCCAATAAGGACAAAATTTTTCTTATGGATTTCTTCAATAATTTTGTTGTATTAGATAGTCGAAAGAAGATATAAATTATTTAGTCAAATTTGTAGTGAAAATCAATTTATGGAGGTTTTAATTATGATAGAAATAACTTATCACAAAGAAGGAGATTATTTTGTTCCTGACTTATATTTAGAAAAGGAAGATTATGAAAATGATTATATTATTGGAAAGTATGGTCATTTAAGATTAGAATATTTAAAAAATCACAAAAAGGCTGAATATATAATAATGTTTATGAATTGTGCTTTGAGAAAACATATTGTAGAAACTGATAAACAAGCTAAGCAAAGATTTGAAATACTTATGGCACAAATACTAGAAAAAAATCCTATTGATGAAAACCTGAAACATACTGACCCTATAAAATGGACTGGACTTATGAATAATTATAAGCATTCAGTAGAAGAAATTATATTTAAAGAGTTGATATATTGTTAAAGTTTAGAGAGTAGCCAAAGTGCTACTCTCTAATTCCTTATAAAGATATTTCTCTTATAGCACTTACTATCGAATCAATATTCCATTTTACTATTCTATCTGCTGAATTTTTAACTTTTGATGATGTCTTTTCTGAGCCCCAAGGTTCAATAGCTAAAATTGGTTTATTCAAATTCTGTGCTATTTCTATTTCTTTATCAATCCATTTACTATATGATGAATAGACACCAGCAAGAATTAAAACAACACTTGCATGTCTTATTTGTTCTTCTATTGCATCATATAGCTGTCTATCATTGTTTGCATTATGTATTGGGTCATTTTTAGGGACTGAGTAATTTTTATATGTAAAATAATTAGCATTGTCTAGTAATCCTGTCAAATTTTCATATGCATCACTATATGTCCATGAATGGCTTATAAATAAGTTATACATTTTATCACTTCCTTTCTCTATATAATCTTTATTATGAATAATGCTATATATAATAAAGCAAAAATTCCCGAACTCATTTTTTCATATAATGTTAGAGGTATTAAAATTGATATTCTTTTCCATTCTTCTTTATACAATTTTCCATATTCGCTTTCATTTATAATATCAAATTTTACTTTATTTCTTTTTGAGTAATTGACAATTGTAAAAAACCATATAGCACAAATTATTAACCCAACTATTAATACAACTAAATTGTGTTTAAAGTCTAAATTTTGTGTACAAATATATGAAATAAAAGCTAAATTTATAGTTAGATATATATTATTCTGATTAATTCTTCTATTACTATTTTTTTCTGTTGATTCAATAAATATTTTATATTGCTCTAATTCAACTTCTTTTTGTTCATTCATCATTTTCACCTTCTTTTCTAGAACTATTCATTGTTTTAATAAATTTTTTAGCTTATTTTGTAAATTATCTCTGTCTGTATTTAATAAATTATATAACTCTTCATGTTCGTTTGTATCTCTATTTTCATTGATATCAAAAAAAGTGATTTTCATATTTATATATTTTTGATATAATTTTTTTATTTCAAAATACTCATTTATTATATTATTTGTTGCTATTCCAGAAGAAAACAGTTCAATTATGTACTTCTCGTTTTGAAATGGTAACACCTTTAAATTTTCTGTTATTTTATCACTAGATTTATTAAAATCCACTTTAGGAATTATATACAACTTTAGAAATTCATCATTATTAAGTATATCTAAATTATCTTCGCAATCCCTGTAAATTTCTTTTAATAGAATATTTAACAAATTAAGTTTATTATTATTCTTTTCTTGTTCAAGTTCAAATGTTTTTTTATTTACTAATGAATATGTTATTAAGAAAACAAACACTACAACAATAGCATTTACTAAAATTGCAAAAGAATCAAGATTTAATTCTTTAGTTATAAAATTAAAAACATTAAAAAAATCTATAACTAAATAAATTACTATTATAATGCAAGAAACTAACACATATTTTAAAATACTACTTTTTTCCATATTCTTCATCCTTTACTATTTCTTCATGCATCTCCATCAATTCAGCCACACAATCAGATTCAGCCATTTTATTCCAATTAAATCCGTAAGTTTCCATTACTGCTTTATCATTTTCCAAACTAATTTAATGCTCCTGACATAATTCTAAATTTAGAAGTATTGTTCCAAATTTCTTGTAATTTACTAGAATTTTCATTAGGATTTAACATTAAGTTCGCTAAATTATCTAATTCTTTATATTCTTCTTCAGATAATTCAAAATTCTTATCTTGTATATATTTAGGCATATGTAAGAATATAATTTCATCATTCATTAGTGAATGGAAATCGTAAAATAATCCTCTTATTGAAGCTTTTAGTCCTAGAGTTGGTGGATCAGAGGAATATAAAATAGTTTCAGGTTTATACTTATTCTGTCTTACACCTAAATAAGCATTCGCACCAAATAAAAATTTATCATATGGAATATCATTCAAGTCAAATCCCATTTCATGGTCTGGACAATGCTCATCTGCATCTACTAATCTCCATCTATTCTCTTTTTCATCAAAATACTCTGTAATCCAATGGTCGTAACATATTCCATCATAATGTATATATTCAGCAAATCCGCTCCTAGCTCTAGCTGGTATTCCTTTAGCTTTCAATATACTAGCTAATAATATAGCTTGACTTCTACATGTAACATGAACCTTGTCTTTTGCTTCTCTTTTTGTAGTATAGTTAGGATTTTTTCTTAATAATTCAGCTATAACACTTTGTGCTGTTGGGAAAATGTCATCTTCATATTCTAATCTAGAAATAGGTACTTTAGTCATATCTCCCCAAAAACAATCTTTTTTATTTCTAATTTCTTTATCTCTAAAAGCTACTGGTTGAATTATTTGCATTCTTTGTAATATACTCAATTGCTTAATATCATCTGGCAACTTTTTTGCAAAATCTTTATAATATCCCAAATCTGTAAAATAACTTGTTTTCTTATAAAATTCTAATATTTCTTTTTCCATATTAATACCACTCCAATACTTCATTTAATTTTTTCCTAGGTCTTTGTTTAGGACTTTCATCTGGATAACCTATAGAAATTGCTGAAATTACTTCCATATTTTCATAATTAATTAATTTAGCTATTTCTTTCTGTGTGTAAACAATATCTCTTATCCAAAGTGAACCTAATCCTAAATCGGTTGCTCTTAAGCAAATATGTTCTATTGCTCCACCTATTGAAAGTGAATCTCCGATAATCCAATTATCTTCATATTCTTTAAGAACTAATATAAGTATTGATGCTTCTTTCATTACATTTGCAGTTGCTTTAACACTACTGTTAGCATTATATATTTGTCTTTCTAAACTAATCTTTGAACTATTTTCCTTTTCCAACATAATATCTGCAATTTGATTTTTTATAATATCAGTTACTATTACAAATTTCCAAGGTTGTCTATTTTTTGCAGATGGTGCTAGTCTTGCACAATCAATTAAGTCTTCAATTATTTCTTTAGAAATTTCAGTATTTTTAAATTTGCGAATACTTCTTCTATTTTTTATTGTTTCTTTTAATTCCACTTTTTTCCTCCATATTATTATTTTCTTTCAATTTCTTTGTGTTTTTTTCACTTACTTGATTTTTTTTAGTTAATTTATTATCATCTATGTATTTATAATTCAAACTATTTTTATCAGAAATTGCTGATTTTTTTGTCTCCTTTTCATATAAATCCCTTGCTCCTTTTGCTACTCCACCACCTCTTTTGGCAACACTTAAATTTTCTTTTAGCCCTTTTGGATGTTCTTCTTTTGCAATATCTCTTGTAGCTATCTCTCCAACATTTGTTAGTGCAATTTCTATGTCTGTCATATTATCCCTTAATGATTCTTTTCTTATTCCTTTGAATTCTTTATATTCGCTAGCTTTCATACCAGACCATTCTTTATATATTTCATTAGTCAAAAGAGCATATTCAATAGGTTTTGAAATTCCTCCTTCTTTCCAAATATCTGTAAGTTTAAATCTATCTACAATTCCTGTTAATCTTGCTTTTATCCATTCATCACTATATCCTTTACTTCTGTAATATTCAACAGCTCTATTAACTGCTAGTTCTGGGTTAAATACTTCGTCTATTCTTTCACTTCCTAAATTAGCTAGCCATAGTTTAAAAGGTTCTGCTTTTTGACTTGGTATAGATTCAATAAGTCTTAAAATACCTTTTGTATCTAGTACATCTTGATTATAATATTTTCCATCTCCTGATTTCAATTTCAGTTGACTACAATCTGTAGTCAACTCAGAGCCTTCTTTTTTCAAACGTATTTTTAATACAGACCAATATTTTCTAGGATTTTTACTTTCAGTTAATGCATTTACAACATCAATCACACTAAAATAATATTCTTCTTTTTCTGCATTCCAAATACTTCTTATTTCTTTTCCTTCAAAAAGATTTGAAATTGTTTCTAATTTATTATTATCCATTTAGGTATCACTTTCCTTTATAAATTTATTATTATGCCCAAATTATATTAATTTTCTTCCATTTTTTCAATAAAAATAAACAAATTTTTGTTGACTTTTGCCTAAAATGATGATATATTATGTGTACCATTTGATATGGTAACTGAAAAATTAAATAATGACACACATAAAAGTTACTTAGCATAATCCATAATTGTTTGGGTTTCCAGTCTGGGTTTAACTTGTTCCGATACAGTATATAGTGTATAGTTGCTAGTTTATAAGTAAAATGATAGTAAAATTGTCTAGTAATAGGTAAAGACCGTTTGGATATGTGCAAATATAATTAGTACAAAATTTATTGTTACTGATTTTATTTGTCATTCCAAATAGGTCTTTTTGTTATGCAAAAAAGTCTATATAGGTATTGTACTATATTCTTACAACGTATAGCAAAAAGATACTGAAAAAATTTTATGCTAGGTAGCACAAAAATTTTTCAGTATTCAAAATAATATTTGAATGAAAATGAAAAATATTATTTTGATTTGGCGAAGCCAAACATAAATTATCTATCGCAAGATTAGATAATTTATGAGCCCTCCGCAAGGAGCCCACTGGCATCTTTGCAAAACGAAGTTTTGAAAGTGTCATAGTGGGTTAGATACTTTCGTTAGAAATTGATGTAACAACTTTCTTTGGTAGTTAAATTAGTTACTTACTGGAGAAAACAGATTTAAAAAATAATATATTCTTTAGTGTACTTAACTAAAGCGTTATCCCCTATATGTTATGACATGCTATCATAACATGGGGGCTCTGCGAGGCAATAAAATTTATTTTTAACAAATAAATTTTATTCAAATTAACTATCGCCACTTTCATTTTTGTTATCACAAAAACAAAACGTGCCACGTTAATTTGTTTCTTCTTGCATTTCTTTGCAGAACTTTACTGGCTTAACACCTACTGAAATAGGAGTAGGCTCTTTTGTATAAATTACACTATCATTGCTTTCATCTGGTATATAATCAAATGCACTATCAATCTCTTTCATTTGAAATTTATCTTCCTCATTAATATAAAGTATTCCAAATTCATACGTTTCCATTTTTCCCTCTGGATCTAGTTTATAATAATCTTTTAATGGAAATACTCTAACAATAGCAGAGTTATCTTCAACAAAATTGAAATAAAATACTTGTTTATCTACATAGTATGTTGCCTCTGTGTAATGGACATCATAGTATTGTCTTAATCTCATAATTATTTCTCCAACTTCTTCCTCTGGCAGATAATTACTAAACCTCACACTACCGAGCACATTACCTAATATCATAGGCTTTATAGTATCTATATAGCCATTATCATATAATTCTTGACAAGGCTTACAAATTGACTCTCTAAAGTTAATTTGATTTACAACTACTTCGTTCCCAACTAAAGTAAGCTCTATGTCATCAACATATTTCATTATAAGTTCTGCTTGTTCTTGTCTTGTATAGTCTTTCCAAATTTTAGTTCTTGCTTTATATTCTTGTTCTAGCTTAACCTTGTTAATAAAATCAATATCTCTTTTTAGTAATATATCTTTTGGTGTAAATTTTAGTTCTTCGGTGCAATCAGTAATTTCTAGTTTATTCTGTAATTCTTCAATAGCATTTTCAACAATTTTCTTTTCTTCGTTATATTCCTTTAGTTCAAATACTCCATTGATATAGGCTTTTTTAATTCTTTCAAGTTTATTGTTTTGTTCTTTGATTTCTTTCTCTAATTGTTCTTTAGGCTCATCAAACTTTTGCTTTATCATAGGCAAGAAGAATTGATTTACAACAGAGTCATATTCTACTAATTCACTAATAAATTGATTGAAATAATCGTTTATAACTTTTTCTTTAAATTCAATTTTGCAATCATTACAATAGTAGTAGAAGTAAGACTTTCCACTTTTCTTTGTAGTAGCTTTACCACCTAAAATACGATTACATTTAGGACACTTAAGTTTCTGTAAATATAAATAAGTCAATGTTCTTTGAAAACTTCTTGAATTTTTCTTTTTCTGTACTTGACAATCTTCCCACATTTCTTTTGAGACTATTGGCTCAACAACATCTTCATAGTAAGTAGGGTGTTTAGTTCTCTTTCCGTGAACAAAATCGCCTTTATATATTTCATTTTCAAGAATTGTAACAATGGTTGAATCTCGCCAATTACCTTTTCCTAATACTTTTTCTTCATTGAATAGGTTACTTATTTTCTGATAAGAATAGCCATTGTAATATAAGTCAAATATTCTAACTACAATATCTTTAGTAGAATAATCTATTACTAGCCTTTTATCTTCGTGCTTATAGCCAAGTGGTGCAACGTGAGGGATATGTCCTGACTTTATTGCTCCAGCTAGTCCTATTTTAGTTCTTTCGCTAGTTCTTTCAATTTCATTTTGACTTACACTCATTAAAAGTCTTGAAATCATTTTTCCATTTGCAGTTGTAGTATTTATTTCATCATTAGCACAGTCAAGATAAGCATTATTTTCGTCTAAAAAAGTTATTAGTTTTTCCCAGTCACATATACTTCTGGTTATTCTGTCTAATTTTAGGGCAACAATAGTATTTATCTTTTTAGATTTAATATCATTTTTTAATCTTTCAAACTCTGGTCTATAATTACCAGTTTTAGCACTTATTCCAGCATCTTCGTAATAATCTACTATCTCATAATCTTTAAATTTACAAAAGGTTTCTAATCTTTCCTTTTGCTCTGGAAGACTAAAGCCGTTCTCTTGCTTGTTCATCTGTTGAAACTCTCATATACAATCCACATTTTTTCTTTTCTTCGTTCAATTTTCAAACCTCCAATCTAACAAAAAAGAGACATCAAAGTACAATACGAGTACTACTGACATCTCTTAAATTCATTTATCATAAACTAAAGTATAATAATGCAATATAATATAATTTTTTTCAAAGTACTCATAGATATATAGCTCTTGACGAACAGCTATATGCAATATTGCCTATATTATATCACGATTTTAAGAAATGTCAAATATTTACAATTATATATTTTTCAAATATTCTTCTAACTCTGATAATTTAATCTTTTTAGTCAAGTTAGAGATATACACATCATTAGAATAATTGAAAACTAAAAAAGTAACATTATTGATAATCACTCTATGTGGCTCAATATATGTAAGATTAGTTTTTTCTAATTTTCTAATGCTACCATTTACAAAAGTAGGAGATACTTTAGAAAACTCACATATAAATTCAAGCCTTTGTTTTAGACATTCCTCAAATTCTAGTTCTTGCTTAATTATCTTCATTTTTCGCACCATCCTTTCCTTTTGGGATGGCAATTTGCAACAAAAAAATACCATCCTTTTCAGAATGATATTTGTATCTCTCTGTTCTATAAAAAGTTCGAACAGATACGTCGTTGGTGCCTTAGCGAAGGACGTATGCGAAAAACGCCTATCAAAAAAGCACCTTATTATCCGTTTCAAAATCAGTTATAGTAATAGTTTCAAAGAAGTGTATACCCATATCGGTGTTTTTTTGTCTATTACTATGTTTTTAATTTAACATAACTTTTTATATTTATCAATAGAAACTATTAAAATATTTCATATTTATATAATATTTCTAGTAATTTTGTTTCATTTTCTATAATTGATTTTTTAATATCTTCTACTGTTCCTGTTTCATAAACGAGTTTGCTAAATTCATCTTGAAAATTCGAAAAACTAGTTCTTATAGCTTGTTCTGTTTTAGGAGATATTACTTTTAGAATTTCAGTAACATTATTCTTACAACTTATATGTAACTTAGTATATTCTGCATATTTATCGCTATCAACAGTATTTCCTGACTTTAAATTATTGTCTACTAAAACAAATAAATCATTTTTAAATTCTTTTATATATTTTATACTATCAGGTAATATAAATGTTTGATACCAATATAAAGAATATTCTTTCTCTTTTTGACTTTTATTTAATTGTCTTTCTTCTTCTCTATATTTTTGGTCATTTTTAAATATATATATAACAAATATAAAATTTAATACAGCTATTAAAACTTCTAACATATTTGATATTATTTCAAGTTCTGTACGATTTATTATCCACAGAACAACTTGTCCTATTACTATACTTAGAATACAAGCAATTATTGGTGGTAAAATTTTATTGTTTTTATCCATATCTACCCTCCAAACACATCTACATTATTTAATGCTTCATCTATACCATCTTTAATGTTCATTCTTATTGATTCATTTTTAGTATTAAATTGATACTTTTCTTCAAACTTTTCTTTACCTAATTTTTTTACACTTTCTCCAAACATACCTAAAAAATAAGAAGAATTAAATGAAAAAACATCATTAGGAATTATTATTTCTATTTTTTCATTTTCATTTTCTATTTTCTCCAAATTAATTTTTTTCCTAATATCTTCACCATTAGTTCTTCCTGCAAGCACTTTTTTGCTTTCAATATAATCTTTCAAATCTATTTTATAAATCTCCATTTTAATCTCCTTTTTTCAACATTTCAGTTATATATTGTCTGTCTAAATAAAATTCCATTGATATTACAGTTCCTATAAATTTATTTTTTATAGCATATACATAGTTTGAGTCTGGTTTATGGTTTAAACTATTTTTATCATTAAATGCAATAATTGGCACTTTTCTTCCATCTTTATATTCTATCTCTTTTAAAGTATATGTTCCATCAAATAAAATATGACATCCACCTGATGTTATAGACATTATAGGTTTTTCTTCATTTATTTCAGCTCCTATTGCCATAAAACTCTCAATCAAATCAATTGTCCCTTTTCCTTTTGTATCTTGTTTATCTATTCTTTGTTTACTTACATTCTTTTGCAAAGCATATAATGTCCATAATACTTCTTCATTAAAATTTATACTAAAAAAGCTATGATGTTTTTTTGTATGTCGCTCTAACTGTTTTTTTGTATATTTAGTAGTATCTTCTGCTTTTAACCCCTCATATATACTATTACCAAAATTCATTAATACTAATCTACATTTACCATAATTTTTATCTTCTTCTGGTCTATCAAAATAACCTAGTGCGTGCCAAGATCCTAAATTTCCACTATACTTTATTGCATTATCAAATACCTCTCCAAACATTTTTCCAAACTTATTTTTTCCATCATCTGATAATGCATACCCTTGTGTGTGTAAACAGTCATTATAATATTCTACTAGCTTTTCGCACATATCAGATAATTCTAAATTAGATAAAGTTTCTAATGTTTCTGTATCTTTTGTAGATATATTTCTAATTCCTAAATGTTTTGGTAATCCTGTTATATTAAACATCTTTCTTGCTAATCTATCTTGAGGTGCTGTTCCACTTAATCCTATTTTTCTTGTCTTTGATAATTCAACAACAATTAAATCTGTAATTAGTGATGCACATAAACCTAATTCTTTACAATTATCATAATTAAAATAAATTTTTTTAATTTTCTTATTATTTCCACAATAAAAAATCTTTTTTAAAGTTAAAATTGTTTCTTCTGGATTTTTTATAAAACTAAAAACTTGTGGTATATCTATTATAACTCTATCTTCTTTACTTTTTCTTCTAACTTTTTTAATAAATTTTTCTTTTTTTAACAGTTCTACTATTTTAGTATTTCTTTTAGATTGAACTATTTTCGGTAAAAAGTTAATTGCTTTACTTTTACACTTTTTCTTTTTATTATATCTATGCCTTTGCCTCATTACTTTTTCTAATTTATGCTTTAAATAATTCTTCCTTCGTAATTTCTTTTTAGTTTTTCTATTTATCATCCTTTTACCCTTTTATTTATTATATTAATCTTATATTGAATATACTGTTACATATTTTATCACAAATTATTAATATTACAAATACTAATAATTCGTAGAATTATAACCAATTTTATCCCGTTAATAAAACTCTATTCAAATTTCTTTTTTCTTCAAACTTCTCTTATTTTCTTTTTCTAATTGTTTTAAACTCTTTTTAGGTGTAGGCAATTCTTCTGGCATAGTTCCGTCCTGCCTGTTTAATTGCTTTTCTAACTATTTTCCCAATTTTATTATGAGTATCACAAGCTTTCTTTTCAGTATCAACTTTATCTCTTTTTAATCTTGATTCTGTTTGTGTAATGCGAAATAAATTAGCTGCAAGTTCTTCACTTCCCATATTATCTAAAATATCTTCTCTATATCTTAATCCTTTTCTTTTGGCAATATCATCAGCCGTTTCTCCATTGTATAGACCTTTATATCCAGCATTATGAAATTTATCAAAATTCTTAACTCCTGCATTTTTAGCTGTTTGATTAAGTGAATAATTACCTTTTCTAGTTAAGTTTCTTTGATAAAATCTCTTTTCATCTTCTGTTAATGAACTATATTCCTTTTCACTAATTTCTTGTTTTCTAGTTTGAATTGCAAAATATGTTTGTGCAAGAGCTACAATTTTTAATCTTGGATTTGCATTTTGAGCTATAAGATAGCAAGCATATCTTGTTAATTTATAATCTTTTTGTTCTCTTTTTGCACCAGAACCTATTTCAACCATTTTGTTGTCAACAACGAAATGGTCAATGTCAGTTATTTCAGAGTTTTGACAAGCTATCTTTGCTTTTTCAATTACTGCATCAAAATATCTCCAATCTTTATAACTTAAAACTTTCATCAATTCTCTTGCATGCCAAAATTCAATTCCATTTTCGTCAATATGTTTTATATCTTCAAAAGTTTTATTATTATAACTTTCTTTGTTATCTAATTGTTTCATTTATCAACATCTCCTTTCTTTGCTATACTTATTTTCTTGTTTTTAGTTTATAACACTATAATGAACTTGTACTATATCTTCCTGTTCTCTTATAATTTTTTCAAGTTTTAGTTTGTTTTCAAAATAATTACCTTTAAATAGTGGTATTCCTTTATTTAATACAAATGGATTATAATTTAAAATAATATTATCTACTATTCCTTTTTCCATAAAAGAATTATTTATAGTTGCACCACCAGAAATGAATAATTTTTCGTATTTCATTTTTTCACATACTTTTAAACAATCTTCTATCGAACTGCAATATGTAATATTTGAACATTGTTTTTTCTTATTACTTGTTTCACTTAGAATAATTATATTTATGTCTTTTAAGTCATTTAAATAGTCTTCTCCCCAAGATACTATATTTTCCCAAGTTTTTCTGCCCCATATCAGTACATCATATTCCTTTAAAAATTCCAACATTATCTCCCAACCTCTGTAAGATAGAAAGTCCTCATTTCCATGTTCTGTTGCAATTAATCCATTAATAGAACATGCCATTTCAACTGTTATTTTTCTCATCATCTTCTCCTTTATATTGATTTTTATAAATCATCTTCTTCTATTAGAGGAATTATATCTATTGCTGGTTCTTCATAAGGATGAACTTCTCTTAATCTTTTTAGTACCCTTTTAACTATACTAACATCACATCTTACTTCTAATTTTTCTTCTTCTACAAATTCTAATTTATTTTTTTGTCCAATATATGGATTAGCATCATCTAAAGGTTTAAAAGTTCCTATACACTTTGTAGATATAGTACAATCTGTATAATTTCCTATAATTCCTGCTCCTTCATCACAAATAGCACTTCTAACTTCTTTGCTATTTTCAACTGGTACAGTTACAATAATTTTTACTTTTTTAACATCAAATTTCATCTTTCTCTCCTATATTTCATATTTTTTTAATCGTTCTATATATGTTTTTATACTATCATCATTTATATCTTCTGGATTTAATTTACAATGTTCCATTATTTGTTTTTCTATACCTAAAGAACATTCTATTAAATGATTTGCTTTTTCTTCATTAGACCATACAGATAATGGTTTATCTGTATATCTAACTTTTGCATCTTCTAATCTTTCTTTTATTTCTACTACTCCATTTGGTGCTACTCTCTGGTCGCAATAGGCACAAATTTTCCTTTCATAAGAATTTGATTTTAATGTTTCTTCATTCTTTCTTGACCTTTTTCCATCTAATATAACAATTTCTTTTTCAGTTAATCCCTCTTGTTTTCCAATTTCTAAATTGATTTCATGGTCATTAGTTCCATATTTTTCAAAATATTTTTTTCTTATTTTTATAAATTCTTCATCTTTTGAAAAGTCTTCTGGTATTTTTACCATATTTCCCATGTCATGCAATAGACTTACTCTAATAATTGATTCTTTATCTATTTTTGGTCCATTCCAGTTATCTATTATTAAATTACTACATGCAGCAACTCTTAACATATGCATTTGTAAATTTTCTGGTAAATGGTATTTATTATAAATATCTATAATATTCATTTTTCTCTAATTTCCTTTCATTATTTTACTAATTTATGTTGTTCCATTGACCATGCAGGTGTACAAGACATAGATATCTTACAATATTCAGTATCATAATAATATTTTTCATTAGGCTCTATTAAAATAGAAGCTCCTTCTGAAAATTTAATTTTTTCATTTTCAAAATTTAATGTTCCACTTCCTTCAATAACATATATTAGTTCTTTACTTATAAGATTTATACCATACCCTTCATCAGGATATCTTCCACTAATTATTGCTATACCTAAATCTATATCTTTATCCATAAATGAATATTCTAAAGTCTTACACTTACCACTATTTTTGCCTTTTAAAGCATCATTATATTTTATTACTTTCATTTTTATCGACTCCTTTTATTTTAAATAATTACTAACAATCTATAATTCTAAAATCATATCATCTTCTGCTGATATTATCTCTATACCATACTTTCTACTTAGTTCATTAGCAATGCTAACAGGGTTACTATTTAAGATATTACAATTAAAATGAGTTAGAATTACTTTACTAGGCTTTATCACTTTTATAAATTCTTCTACATTAGCTATATCTAAATGTTTAGGCTTTGGTTTATCTTGTATATAATATGGTACATTTATTATTAAAATATCACAGCCTTTATAAGAATTTAAAAGTTCTGGAAAATATGCTGTATCAGTTACTAATCCTATAATATGATTTTTAGTTTTTATCTTAAATCCATAATTTTCAACACCATGTTTATGTTCTATTGATGATGTAATTTCTATGTTTTTTATTGTATAGTTACTATTCGGTTTTATAATTTCTAAATGCTTGGGAAACTCTTTTACATATGGAAATAATACTCTTTCCTCTATTGCTTGATTTGGTAATAATAGACTTCCTTGTTTTTCTTCTCCTCCATTTGTCATAAGCTCCACAAATATATTCAAATCATTTGAATGGTCTATATGTATATGAGATAAGATTATTCCATCAATTTTATCTTCATAATTGTTTATATATTTATAAAATGTATTTGGTCCTGGATCTATAATTATGTTTGTACTGTCTACACTAAAATATAATCCACCTGATGACCTAATTTTCTTAAAAAATATATCTTTATTTCCTGTTGTTCCAAAAAAATGTATAAAATCTTTTGACATCATTTTTCTCCTTACAAATCTCTATTTTACTTATTTATATCATAAAATCAGTATAAAAACAATTATTTCCAGAAATTAATGAAAAGAAGTTGTTACTTGTATATATAACAACCTCTTTGTATATTATCTGCTTAAATTTCTATCCTTTTTCTTTTTTTTAGTAACATCATCTTGTCCATTTTTCATTTGCATTTCAATTTTTATAACTTCTTTAACCTTTGGTGTATCTTCTAAAATATAATTTGCTGTTTTTAAATTTTTTCTATACTTATTTAGCATTGTAGTGCATTCATTTCGCTTTTCTTTATATTCTTCCATTAAGTTATCATCTTTGCAATTTCTTAGCTTATTTCTGTATTTTTGTCTTAAATTAGTAACACTCTCAATATTTTTTTCAGTTTGTGAAATATAACTTTTTACATCTTCTGTTGTTTTTAGTTTTGCTGTTACTATAAGTCTAATTTCATTAGAATATCGTTCCATTTTTCTTACTTCTTGTTTCATTTCTGGAGATAGTGGTTGAAAGTTTTCCCTTTTGGGTAGCAGTCCTAATAAGTGAAATAGAAGTAGAAATAGTACATCAATTCCACTCATTTTACTAATATCTTTGAATTTACCCTTATACTTATAAAATTTATATTTTTGTTTTTTCTTTTTAAGGTGTATAAATTCCATATATCTATTTTGATAATAATAAGGATTATGCTCAACTTTATTTGCAATATTCTTTGGCAAATACTGTTCTCCTAAATGATACATTCTGACTGCTTTTTTATCATTTATTGAACGAATTGTTGGATATTTCCTATTATAATCATCATTTATTATATAACCTTTTTTTAGCATTATCTTTTTAAACTGCCCATAATTTATACACATTTCCATCGTTTCATCAATAGCTTGTCTTATTACATTATACTTTGTTGGCTCTCCTCGTTTTTCTGCAAAATATATACTTCTTGGTGTTTTTCCTGTCGGCTTTTCAATAACTGTTAGACCATATTCTCTGCATAGATTATCTGATAACTCTCTAAAATGATAATATGCACCTTTGTTGCAGTCAAACTTTTTACCTGTAAACATATTAACTGAATTTAGTAGGCTAAGTGCCAAACGCCTTGACTTATTACTAAGTTAGGTTTTCCAGCACTCGCCCCCGAACCGTACTTACAACTCTCGCTGTATACGGCTCTCCATTTATTCACGCAGTTTACTTTTATGAATTTTTGAATGGCAATCTTTACATACTACTAATGTTTTGCGATTAATCTTTTTCATAAATAATGTCATTCCTTCCTTGCCTTCGCTAACGCTTCGTCTACGTAAGGCACAAATCTTTATTAAAAATTTTTAGTTTGATTTTGTTACCATAATTTGTTATACTTGTATTAGATGTATAGATAGACTGAAGAGCACGTCGGGGTGAGTGGCGAATAATTACCACTTTTGTAATTATATCCCGTATAAATATCTGTGACGTGTACCTTTTAAGCACAAATGAGTGCAACATATCCTACTAAAATGTAGGTGAAGTGCGTAACCTTATCTTTGTATTTAACAAAGTCCGTTAATCTAGCTGGGTACACATAGTAAATGTCTATACATCTTATTTTTTGTTTTTAGGAGGTAACAAAATGCTAAAAATTTGTTACAATATTTGTTGTGGTATTGATGTTCATAAGAAAATGTTAGTTGCT
>CAPYID010000027.1 GCA_948739805.1 uncultured Clostridia bacterium
TATTAATAATAGGAGCACTAATAATCTGTAGTTATATAACAATAACAACAATAAGAAAAAAAGACACACAAATAAAAGACATAAAATTTTTAGGATAAAAAAATTATTGACAACCATAATGCATTATGTTATAATTACTAACTGTAACCGCATAAATAAGGTACATAAAGTCTGATTAAATTCAGATACCTAAATAAATTTAAAGGTTAGCGAGTATACAAAAAAAGGGAGGTGCCTGGAATAATGTACGCAATAATTGAAGCTTGTGGAAAGCAATACAAAGTAGCAGAAGGAGACGTTGTATTTTTCGAAAAATTAGATGCAGAAGAAGGCAAAAAAGTAAAATTTGATAATGTTATCTTAGTATCTGAAGACAATGGAAAAATAGAAGTAGGAAATCCTTATGTTAAAGGTGCTAAGGTAGAAGGAAAAGTAGTTTCTCATGGTAAAGCTAAAAAGATCCTTGTTTACAAATACAAAGCAAAAAAGAATTACAGAAGAACACAAGGACATAGACAACCATATACAAAGGTAGAGATAACATCTGTTAAAACTGCTTCTGAAAAAAAAGCTACAACAAAAACAGAAGCTAAATCAGAAGTAAAAGCAGAAGCTTAAAAAAGTTAAAAACCATTTAAATATAGAAAGGAGAGACTAACATGGCACATAAAAAGGGTCAAGGTAGTACCCATAACGGTAGAGACAGTGAGTCTAAACGTTTGGGTGTGAAAAGAGCAGATGGACAATTTGTTCTTGCCGGAAACATATTAATGAGACAAAGAGGAACAAAAATACATCCAGGAACTAATGTTGGAATCGGTAGTGACGACACATTATATGCATTAGTAAATGGAGTAGTTAAATTTGAAAGAATGGGTAGAGATAAAAAGAAAGTTAGTGTTTACCCACAAGAAAATAAATAAAAATCAAAAATCGCATGGACTATATTCATGCGATTTTATTGATTTTAATAATAGTATATGGTAAAATGAATTTGTAAAAAAGTATCTTGGAAGGAATAAAATAATAAAAGAATAAATAAGGAGACAAAAATGGAAGAAAAAGCAAATTATTGTTTAAACTGTCCTACAAAACCATGTGCGACAGGTTGCCCATTAGGAAATGATATACCGAGTTTTATAAAAAATATTAAAGAAAGAAATTATAAGAAAGCATATAATATATTATTAAAAACAACAGTATTACAATCTGTTTGTGGAAGAATATGCCCACATATGAAACAATGCAGAGGAAAATGTGTAAGAGGCATAAAAGGAGAGCCAGTGGAAATTGGAGAATTAGAGACATTTGTGGGAGATATGGCAATTAAAAACCAATGGGAAATAAACAAATTAGAAGAAAAAGATGATAAAAAAATAGCAATTGTAGGTGGGGGACCAGCAGGACTCACAGCAGCAGCATTTTTAAGAAGAAAAGGCTATAATGTTACAATATATGAAAAACATAATGAATTAGGAGGTTTATTATCGCATGGAATACCTGAGTTTAGATTACCAAGAGGAATTTTACATAATGTAATAGAAAAAATAATAAATTTGGGAATAAATGTAAAGTATAACTGCGTTTTAGGAAAAGACATAACTATGGAGCAATTAAAAAAAGAATATAATGCAGTTTTGCTCACATTTGGAGCAAACATATCAGCTAAAATGGGAATTGAAGGAGAAGAACTAAAAGGGGTATATGGAGGAAATGAATTATTAGAAAACAATAATCATCCTGACTACAATGGAAAAACAGTCGTTGTAAATGGTGGAGGAAACACAGCAATGGATACCTCAAGAACTATAAACAGAATGGGAGCAAAAAAGGTATATGTAGTATATAGAAGAGCAAGAGAGCAAATGCCAGCAGAGCAAAAGGAAATTGATGATGCAATAAAAGAAGGAGTTGAATTTTTATTTCAAAATAACATAGTTAAGATAATTGGGGATAAGTATGTGGAAAAAATAGAATGTATAAAAACAGAATTAATAAAAGTAGAAGGGGAAACTAGGCTAAAGCCAGTAAATATAGATGGAAGTAATTATGAAATACCTGTAGACTATGTAGTAATGGCAGTAGGAGCGAAACCAGAAGAAGAAGTCTTAGAAACATTAGATTTAAAAAGAAATAAATGGGGTTACATAGAAACAGGTGAAAATAACAAAACATCAGATGAAAAGGTATTTTGCGCAGGAGATATAAGTGGTCAGACATCAACTGTGGCTTGGGCTGCAAGGTCTGGAAGAAATGCAGCAGAAAATATAGATAAATATTTAAAAAAGAATTGCCTTTAGGCAATTCTTTTAATCATTAAATTTCTGTTCAGAATATGAAATATAAGTCTGCTTAGGTGGAATCTTTAATAAATATTTTAACCTACCAAATAAAGTCTTTAAGAAGTTTTCTTTATATACAACAAGGGATTTTGGAGCAGGAGCCATAGAATTTTCAAGTCTATACTCTAACTCTGACATTTTTGCTATATAATATTTATTAAAATAAGTATAACCATCACAAACTGCAATCAAAGTTTTAAAATCATATAATTTACATCTATATTTTGAAATAGCTTCCCTAGTGTAAAGCAAATTAATAGTATTATCAAAATAAGAAGTAAGTATAGTATTTTGTGTATCCAAAAACAATTTTTTTATCTCTGCCTTTAAACTTTCAATTTTAAGACAGTTTCTTTGAACTTTACTAATACAATTGTAATGAGCCTCATTATAAGAATTCAATCTAATTATAGTCTCTTGCATATCTACTAGTAAATCAATATTATTTTGAACAATCTGAAAAGTACTTTCAGATGTCAAAGAAATAAATTGATTTTTAAAATTATCATTACTATTTAAAGTACTATCAAATAATGCATTATCACCAACAAGATATGCAAGTTGATTTACTAATGCACATTCAAGAGGATAATAATCAGGACTAATAGTATTAAAAGTAAGGTCAAAATATGTAACAGTTTCAGCCTTCTTGTTAACACATTTAGAAGCTAGCAATTGAACTGCTGCTTCATTTAATCCTGTTCCAGGAAGAGAGCTATTAGTAAAATTGCAAAATCCAAGCCTTACTAACTTTCCATTCTTATTTACTCTTTCTTGCAAATAGTGAATACATTCGTGAACAATTAAATCACTAATTTCATCAAAAGAAGTATCAGGACTAAAATATATAGATTTATTCTTATAGAAGTATTTAGCAGGGCAACCTGCTGGTAATTTTGCAATATACATATGAAGTTTTATAATATCAGAAAAAGCCTTAGGTGAATTAAGGTCTTTTCCTGGAAAAGTACTCTTCAAAATTTCAACAATATTAGATGCTATTGAATTCACTGTTGAAGAATCCAAAGCCCCAATTACTTCTATACCTTCTTTTTTTATTTCAGATTTTATACTCATAAGTAATCCAAATCTCCTTAGTACAATAATTTTAATAGTCTAATAAAATTATACAACATAAATATTACAAATGTATTACAAATACATTAAAATACTATTACAAAAATTATTTAACAACAATATTATAAATCTTATTATTAACATAAATCTCTTTTACTATATTTTTTCCTTCCAAAATATCAGAAATTTTATCATGAACTAATTTTTTTACAACATCTTCCTCTGAATCCTTAGCTATCATTACAGTATCCTTTAATTTTCCATTTATTTGAATAGGAATTTCAATTTCATCATCAATTGTTTTAGATTCATCATAACTTGGCCAAGAGCTTTCAGCAATAGTCTTATCATTTCCAATTAAACTATAAATTTCTTCAGAAATATGAGGAGCTATAGGGTTTAATAATATTAAGAAAGTATTAAACTCGGACTTATTAATTCTTTTTAATCTATAAAACTCATTTACCATTGTCATAAGAGTAGCAACAGCAGTATTAAACTTCATTTCCTCAAAATCATTCGAAATTTTCTTAATAGATTTATTCATCATTTTATCAAAATCAGTTGAATAGTTCTCTCCGTCTACTAAAAAAGTTTGTAAATTCCAAACTCTATCTAAAAATTTACTACAACCACGTAAACTTTCCATAGACCAAGGAGTTGATTGATCGAAAGGACCAATAAACATTTCATAAGTCCTAAAAGCATCAGCTCCAAATTCCTTAACAATATCATCTGGATTTACAACATTTCCCTTAGACTTAGACATCTTCTCACCATTACCACCTAAAATCATACCATGAGAAGTACGTTTTGCATAAGGCTCTTTGGTAGGAACCTTACCAATATCATATAAAAACTTATGCCAAAATCTTGAATAAAGTAGATGCAGAGTAGTATGTTCCATACCACCATTGTACCAATCAATTGGTAACCAATAATCCAAAGCCTCTTTAGATGCGAACTCTTTATCATTATGAGCATCAATATATCTTAAGAAATACCAAGAAGAACCAGCCCACTGAGGCATTGTATCTGTCTCTCTTTTTGCCACTCCACCACAATGAGGACAAGTTGTATTTATCCAATCATTTAAAGTAGCAAGAGGAGACTCACCATTTTCGCCAGGTTTAAACTCATTAACCTCTGGAAGTACTAAAGGTAAATCCTTTTCATCTAAAGGAACCCAGCCACATTTATCACAATATACCATAGGTATTGGTTCTCCCCAATATCTTTGGCGAGAGAAAACCCAATCCCTTAATTTATAATTAACCTTTTTAGTTCCAATATTTTTATCTTCAAGGAATTTAATCATTTTGCTAATAGCTTCATTAACAGATAACCCATTCAAAAAATCAGAATTAATTAAATAACCATTAGATTTATCAGAATATGCACCAGTTTCTACTGAAACTGTATTCTCTTTATTAGTTATAACTTGTTTAATAGGTAATCCAAACTTAGTAGCAAAAGCAAAATCCCTTTCATCATGAGCAGGAACAGCCATAATAGCACCTGTCCCATAAGTAATTAAAACATAGTCAGAAATCCAAATAGGAATTTCATTGCCGTCAGCGGGATTTATAGCCATAATACCCTTAATCTCTACACCTGTTTTATCCTTTTCAATCTCAGTTCTTTCGAAATCAGACTTTCTAGAAGCCTCTTCTTTATACTTTTCAATTTCTTCCATATTAGAAATTTTAGCTGCTAATTTTGTTATAATAGGATGCTCAGGAGCAACTACCATATAAGTAGCACCAAACATAGTATCAGGTCTAGTAGTATAAACCTCTAAATATTCATCAGAACCTGAAATCTGAAATTTAACCTCAGCACCTTCGCTTCTTCCAATCCAATTACGTTGTTGAGTTTTAATCTTTTCGAGGTAATTAACATCATCCAAATCATTCAAAAGCCTTTCTGCGTAATCAGTAATTTTCAACATCCATTGACTTTTTTCCTTTTGAACAACAGGACTTCCACATCTTTCGCAAACACCATTAACAACCTCTTCATTTGCAAGACCAACCTTGCAACCTGTACAATAATTTATTGGCATAGTAGCTTTATAAGCTAAACCGTTTTTAAATAATTGAACGAAAATCCATTGAGACCATTTATAATAATCAGGGTCAGTAGTATTAACTTCTCTAGACCAATCAAAAGAAAAACCAATAGATTTTAATTGTTCCTTAAAATGATCAATATTTTGAGCAGTTACTACCCTTGGATGAATATTAGTCTTTATAGCATAATTTTCAGCAGGAAGACCAAATGCATCAAAACCAATAGGATATAATACATTATATCCCTCAAGCCTTCTTTTTCTAGCTATTATATCAAGAGCAGTATAACTCCTTGGATGACCTACATGTAGACCTTGTCCAGAAGGATAAGGAAACTCAATAAGACCATACCATTTCTTCATAGTATAATCATCTTTTGCATTAAAAGTGCCTTCTTTTTCCCATTTATTTTGCCACTTTTTTTCTACCTCTTTAAAATTATATGATGACATAAAACCTCCCCTTGAGCAATAATGCTCTAATAAAATTTTTAAATAATGCAATTATTATATAACAAAAGATTAGAAAAATAAAGACTAAACAAAAAAATACTATAAAATTATGTAGCCAAAAACTCAAATTTATATATAACATTTACTTTTTTCATAATCATCAATAGCAAACTGCAAAGATTGATTTACTACTTCATTAATAGAAATATCTTCTTCTTTTGATATTTGTTTTATCTTCTCCAATATACTATCCTCAATTCTTAAAGTATATTGTATATATCTTTTATCAATTCTTTTATGATAAGCAATTCCCATAAAATATCACCCATTATATAGTTTATCAGTTAGACAACATTAATAAAAGACATATTTTATACTTGTATTTTACGCATGCATATTTTGCAATATGGATTTTTATTTACTTAAGGGTCAAAATAATATACTAGGGGATGGACAGGGGCATTTCATCAAATTACCTTGTTATTTACAACATTATTATTGCAACATCTATTAATTTATGATACTATAACGTAAATTAATACAAAAAGGAGAGATATAGATGGAACAAGTACAAATAGGAAAAATTTATAGACACTTCATAAGGAAACTATTATTTTATAGAAGACATTGCATTAGATTCAGAGACGCAAGAAAGAGTAGTAATTTATAAACCATTATATGAAAGAAAAGACAGTAAAATATGGGTAAGAAGAGAAAAAATGTTTTTAGAAGAAATACCAATTGAAAGACCAGATAATATAACTGGGCAAAAATATAGATTTGAATTACAAGATAACCTATCAAAAGATTTTACAAAATAGAAATAAGTTATCGTAAAATGATAGAATTACCTTGAATATTCATTGCAAAATGTATTAATTTGTGGTATTATATTGTAAATTAAAAAGAGAAATGAGTGATATAAATGATAGACATAAAATTTTTAAGAGAAAATTCAGAAATAGTAAAACAAAATATAAAAAAGAAATTTCAAGACCATAAATTAGAATTAGTTGATAAAGTCATTGAATTAGACAAGAAAAACCGTGAAATAACAATGAAGGATGATGAACTAAGAAATAGAAGAAACACGTTAAGTAGTACTATTGGTGGTTTAATGCGTGAAGGAAAAAAAGAAGAAGCAGAAAGTATAAAAGAAGAAGTAAAAAAGATAAATGAAGAATTGCTTGAAAATGAAAAACAGGAAACAGAATATGCAAGCAAAATAAAAGAAATAATGATGAAGATTCCAAACATAATGGATGCCTCTGTTCCAATAGGAAAAGACGATAGTGAAAACGTAGAAAACGAAAAATTTGGGGAACCAGTAGTTCCAGAATATGAAATTCCATATCATGCAGACATAATAGAAAAATTGATGGGGTTAGATAAAGAAAGTGCAGGAAGGACAAGTGGAACAGGATTTTATTATTTAATAGGAGATGTAGCACGCCTTCATTCTGCCATGATTGCATATGCAAGAGACTTTATGATAAATAAAGGATTTACTTACTGTTTACCACCATTTATGATACATTCAGACGTAGTAAACGGAGTAATGTCATTTGAAGAAATGGAAGCAATGATGTATAAAATAGAAGGAGAAGACTTATTTTTAATAGGAACATCGGAACACTCAGTAATAGGAAAATTCAAAGGACAAATAGTAAAAGAAGAACAATTACCTATATGTCTAACATCATACTCACCATGTTTTAGAAAAGAAGGAGGTTCACATGGACTAGAAGAAAGAGGGCTATATAGAGTACACCAATTTGAAAAACAAGAAATGATAGTATTATGCAAACCAGAAGATCACATGGAATGGTACAATAAAATGTGGAGCTATACAGTAGAATTCTTCAGAAGCTTAGATGTACCAGTAAGAACACTAGAATGTTGCTCAGGAGACTTAGCAGACCTTAAAGTAAAATCATGTGATGTAGAAGCATGGAGTCCAAGGCAACAAAAATACTTTGAAGTTGGAAGTTGTTCAACATTAGGAGATGCACAAGCAAGGAGACTAGGAATAAGAATGAAAACAGAAAAAGGGAACAAACTAGTATACACTTTAAACAACACGGTAGTAGCAAGTCCAAGAGGACTAATAGCAGTAATAGAAAATAACTATCAACAAGACGGGTCAGTAAAAATACCAAAGGCATTACAGCCTTATATGGGTAATTTACAAATAATAAAACCAAGTTAATGTAGGGGCATTGTTTGGGGAAATACCCGTTAGACATGACACCACTGTGCCCTTTGTGAAGGCAATAAATTCAAGATAAATAAGGAGCAAACCATGATAATAAAAAATCCAAAATTTGAAATATCAGCAGTAAGTCCAAAGCAATATCCACAAAATCATTTACCAGAAATAGTACTAGCTGGTAAATCAAATGTTGGAAAATCATCATTTATAAACACACTAATAAACAGAAAAAACTTAGCAAGAACAAGTTCAGAACCAGGAAAAACAAGACAAATAAACTTTTATAATATAGATGACATATTTTACTTCGTTGACTTACCAGGGTATGGATATAGTAAAATGTCAAAAGAAGAACAGGTAAAAGTTGGACAATTCATAGAAAAATATCTATCAATAAGAGAAAACATAAAATTAATAATACTAATATTAGACATTAGGCATAAACCAACAGAAGATGATAAATTAATGTATAATTATATAAAAGCTACAAATCTACCTTTTATAATAATTGCAAACAAAGCAGATAAAATAGCAGTAACAAAAGTAGACGAAGCTGTAGAAGAAATAAAAAAGGAACTAAAGACACTCACAGAAACAATAGTGATACCATTTTCATCTGAAAGAAAAATATATTCAGAAAAAGCATGGAAAGAGATTTCAAACATAATTATGGAATAAATATGAAAAATGGAGGATTAAAAGTGAAACTAAATACAGACAAAGAAGAACTAGCAGAAAGCAAAGTCTTAATATTATACATATTATCAAAAATAGAAAAGCCGATAACAAACAGTGAACTATACGAACTAGTAGAATCAATAGAAGAAATGAATTACTTTTACTATCAACAATTTTTAATTGACCTAAAAGAAAATAAATATTTATTAGAATATGAGCAAGAAAAACAGAAATACCATATAATAACAAAAAATGGCAAAGAAACAGTAAGACTTACAATAGACATGTTGCCAGGAGCAATAAAGGACAAAGTAGATGAAACACTAAAAGGAACCATAAAAAAAATAGAAAACGAAGAAGCTGTATATGCAGACTTTTATCCAAGTAAAGAAGATGAAATCATGATAAAATGTGGAATAAAAGAAAGCAACAAAAAAGTATTTGAAGTAGAAGTATTCTCAAGCAGTAGAGAAAATGCAATAAAAATAATAGAAAACTGGAAAAAAAATGCAACAACAATCTACCCTAAAATCATAGAGATGTTGAATAGATAAGTGAAAAAGTGCCAATAGGGACGGAGAATTTTGCCAATAGGGACGGAGAATTTTGGCAACATTAGAATAAAATGTTGCCAAAATTCTCCGTCCCTATTGGCAAAATTCTCCGTCCCTATTGGCATAGGCATCATAGATATTCTTTCAATTTTGTAACAGTATTTTCTTGTAAAGTAACAAAATCATTTAAAGTCTGTTTAATATTTGTTTCAACAGCAGGGTTATTATTAAGAAGACGTCTACCCTCAATAATTCCCATAGTATTACCTTGAATTAATAATTCAGAAAGTTTAGAAGGAGTTTTATCATTAACAGTATTCATTTGAATTCCCATCCAAGTCATCATATCATCCTTAAAATTAAAATTAGCAGGAACCTCTCCATAATCATTATACAAATCTGTAACACGAGTTAGAATATCTTCATATTGATTATACTGAGTACTCAACTCTCTTTTAAAGCCATCATCAGTAACCTTATCAGACACATAAGAAAGCGCATTTATGCCCATTTGGGCACCTTTATGCAACTCCTTTAAAACTTTTAAATTTGGATTATTATCCATCTTTACAATCATCCCTTTCTAAAACAGGCACAACCTTAGTTCAAAAAATCAATCTTAAATCATACCTCAAGAATATTTAATAAATATATTATTTGCAGAATAGGAAAATTTATTCACTGAAGAAAAAGAGAGACTAAAACCATTCACAAATAATTAAATTTATGGTATATTAGATAATAAAAAAATAAGAAATGGAGAAACTAACATGCAATGGACAAACGAGCAAGCACAAGCAATAAATGAAAAAGGAAACAATATACTAGTTGCAGCAGCAGCAGGAAGCGGAAAAACAGCAGTATTAGTAGAAAGAATAATAAGCAAAATAATAAATGAAAAAATAGACATAGATAAAATTCTAGTAGTTACATTCACAAATCTAGCAGCAGGACAAATGAGAGAAAGAATATTAGATAGGATTTATAAAAAAATAGAAGAAGAACCAGATAATGAACACTTACAAAGACAAATAGCATTATTACCAAAAGCAAATATATGTACAATAGACTCATTTTGTTTAGACATTGTAAAAAACAACTTTTTTGTATTAGACATATCTCCAAACTTTAGAATCGCAGACGAAGTAGAGCTAAAAATTTTAAAACAAGAAACACTAGAAGAAATGTTTGAAAACAAATATGAAAAGCAAGAAGAAAACTTCTTAAAACTAGTAAATACATATACAACATATAGAGGAGACGAAAACTTAAAAGAAATAGTACTAAAAATACATAATTATATTCAAAGCACACCATATCCAGAAAAATGGTTAAATCAGCAAATAGAAAAATTCAATTTAGACGAAGAAATAGACTTTAGTAAAACACAATGGGGAAAAATACTATATGAAAACTCTAAAGACGACATATTAGATGCAATACTACAATTAAAAGATATAAGAGGCAAAGCAGAAAAAGAGCCAGAAATACCCAAAATATATGTAACACTTTCAGAAGATGTTAGGAAACTAGAAAAAGTCTATGAAGCAAACAATTGGGAAGAACTCTATAAAAACTTACAAGAATTCTTCTTTGACAGATGGTCAAAAGACAAAAATGCACCAGAAGAACTAGTACAAGAATTAAAAAGCAAAAGAGAACTAGTAAAAAAGAACATAGAAGACATAAAGAAAAACATAATAATCTACAACTCAGAAACAGCAAATCAAGACACAAAAGACCTATATGAAACTATGAAACTAATAGGCAAATTAGTAATAGAATATGAAAATGAACTAAGGGAAAAGAAAAAAGAAAAAAATATAGTAGACTTTAGTGATATAGAGCATTATGCACTATTAATACTAATAAAAAACGATGAACAATCAGAAATAGCAATAAAATATCAAAACAAATTCGAAGAAATAGCAATAGATGAATATCAAGACAGTAACATGGTGCAAGAATATATACTAACAACAATATCAAGAAAAAACAACATATTCATGGTAGGAGACGTAAAACAAAGTATATATAAATTCAGACAGGCAATGCCAGAACTATTCTTACAAAAATATGAAACATATAAACTAAAAGAAGACAAACAAGAAAAAGACAGCCTAAAAATAAAACTATTCAAAAACTTTAGAAGTAGAAAAGAAATATTAAACTTAACAAACTTAATCTTTCAAAACATAATGTCAAAAGAATTTGGAGAAATAGAATATAATGAAGAAGAATACTTAAACTTAGGAGACAAAGAATATCCAGAAGGAAAAAACTTATTACCAGAACTACACATAATCGAAACAAACCAAGAACAAGACGAAATCATTGCAGAGCAAATTTCGCATAGCAAAGCTCGTCCATCAGACGAAAATGAACCAATAGACAATATAGTATTAGAGGCAAAATTTGTAGCAAGCAAAATAAAGCAAATGATAGACGAAGGTTATATGGTATGTGACAAAAACAAAACATACAAAAAAGCCACATATAGAGACTTCGCCATACTATTAAGAAGCACAAAAAACATAGCAAATATATTTGAAAAAGAGCTAATGGCATTAAACATACCAGTATTTTGTGATGCTACATCTGAATACTTAGATTCATTTGAAATACAAATAATAATGAACATATTAAGAGTAATAGACAATCCAACAAGTGATATACCGCAAATAACAGTAATGAGAAGTCCAATAGAAAACTTCAGTGATAACGAACTAATAAAAATAAGAAACAAAGATAAAAATAAATCATTCTATTCTTCAATGAAAGAATATATGCAAAATAAAGAAGGAGAACAACAAATCAAAAACAAAATAGAAAAATATCTAGAAAAAATAAACACTTGGAGAGAAAAATCAAAATATTTACCATTAGATGAACTAATATGGTCAATATATATGGAAACAGGATTTTACAATTATGTAAGTTTAATGCCAAATGGAGAATACAGATTAGCAAATCTAAAAATGCTATTTGAAAAGGCAAAACAATATGAAACAACAAGTTTCAAAGGAGTATTCAACTTTATAAACTTTATAGACAAATTAAAAATTACTAGTGGAGATATGAATGGAGCAAAACTAATAGGAGAAAATGAAAATGTAGTAAGAATAATGAGTATACATAAAAGTAAAGGGCTTGAATTTCCAATAGTAATATTAAGTAGAACAGGAAAAAAATTTAATATAATGGACATAAACAATGAAGACATAATATTACATAACGAACTAGGAATAGGCTGTAAATTTATAGACACAGAATTAAATGTAAAAGTTGACACTTTATCAAAAAAAGCAGTTGCAAACAAGGCAAAACAAGAACTAATAGCAGAGGAACTAAGAATACTATATGTTGCATTAACAAGAGCAAAAGAAAAAATGATCATAACAGGAATAGAAAAAGACATAGAAAAAGAGCTATTAAACAAACAAGAAATATTAAAATGCTATGAAAAATACAATAACGATAAAATAAGCAAAAACATTTTAAAAAAATACATGAGATATCTAGACTTCTTTGAACTAATCTATCTATACAACAAAGATAAAATAGAAAACATATTAAAAGTAGAAAAACACAAACAATCTGAAATAATAAACTCTGTGCAAGAAAATAGCAAAGAACAAAATACAATATCCTCTGTAGAGGAGCAATTTGGATATCTGCCAATAGAAAAAAATCAAATAAGCATGGAAGAAGATAAGAGGGAGCCTTGTATCCTTTCACAAGACAACAATGAAGAGCAACAGTTACAAGATAAATTAAACTGGAAATACGAATATATTACATCAACAAAAATAGAAACAAAAAGTTCAGTAAGCAAAATAAAGCAAATGACACAAGAAAACTACAACAATATAGAAGAAACAAATGAGGAAATATCATTTGCAGAGCCAAAATTCCTAAAAGAAGAAACACAAATATCACAAGCAAGAAAAGGAACACTAACACATTTAGTACTACAAAAACTAAACGAAAAAGAAGAATACACAATAGAAAAAATAAAAGCACTAATAGAAGAATTGATAAATAGAGAAATAATAACAAAAAAAGAAGCAACAAATATCAATACAGAAAAAATATATAAATTCACAACATCAGAAATATTTAATCAGATGAAAACTGCAAAAAAAGTATATAAGGAGCAACCATTCTATATAAACATACCAGCAAAAGGAATATACAATATAGAAACAGAAGACAAAATTCTAGTACAAGGAATAATAGACTTATTCTATATAACACAAGACAATAAAATTACACTAATAGACTATAAAACAGACTATGTACCAAAAGGAAAAGAAGAACAACTAAAAGAAAAATATCAGAAACAATTAGAGCTATACAAGACAGCAATTGAAGGAATGACAAAGAAAAAAGTGGATAATGTATACATTTATTCAACATATTTAGAAAAAACAGTTAAAATTATGTAAAATATGTGATATAATAATTAATATTTTAAATTAACAAGTAAAATAATTAATAGATTAATAAATTTTCAAAATTATAGAATTCAATTTCGTAGAAAATGTAACAAATACATTTACAGCTCCCTCTCATCACGTTCGAGATTCCCTATAAATGAATTTTTAACATTTTCTATACTCAATCTCATTCAAATAATTTTTCAAATTGATTAACTATTAATTATTTATAGACTAATATTATAAGAGGAGAAAAGTATGTACCTAATAGTAGGGTTAGGAAACCCAGAACCAGAATATTCAAACACAAGACATAACATGGGATTTGACACTATAAACTGTCTAGCAAATCAAACCAAAATAGACATTACAAGAAGTAAATTTAATGCCATATATGGAAGCGGTACAATAGGACAAGAAAAAGTAATACTAGTAAAACCACAGACATATATGAACTTAAGTGGAAAAGCAATAAGAGAATTCAAGAACTTTTATAAAATAGAACTAAGCAAAATTATAGTAATATATGATGATATAGACTTAGAAACAGGAAAAATAAGAATAAGAAAAAAAGGAAGTGCAGGCTCACACAATGGAATGAAATCAGTAATACAAGAACTTGCAACAAATGAATTCACAAGGATAAGAGTTGGTATTGGTAATCCAGAATATAAAGGAGACTTAATAACTCATGTATTAGAACCTATTCCAAAGAAAGAAAGAGAGAGTTTAGACGAAGGTATATTTCAAGCAAAATCTGCAATAATTGAAATAGTAAATAATGGAGTAGATAGTGCAATGAACAAATATAATTAAAAGCAAACTTTGCTATGTGCTCTGTGACAGTTATATATTTTGTAGTAAAAAAGTATATGTGAAGGAGTAGAAAATGAAAGAAATAATAATCAGCAAAAATGATGAAGGAACAACAATAGCAATATTAGAAAACGGAATACTAATAGAAAGATATGAAGACACAGAAAATAAAAACTATCTAGAAGAAAAAATCTACCTTGGAATAGTAAAAGACATATTACCAGGAATGCAAGCAGCATTCATAGACATAGGAGAAGAAAAAAACACATTTATACACTTAAAAGATTTGTTACCTAAAATAGACATAACAAAACAAGAAGAAAGAAACAATAAAACAATAAGTCAAGTAATAAAAAAAGGAGACAAAATACTAGTACAAGTAAAAAGAGATGCAACAAGTATAAAAGGAGCCAAAGTATCAACACATATAAGTATAGCAAACAGATATACAGTATTAATGCCAGAAACAGAAATCATAACAATATCACAAAAAATAGAAAACAAACAAGAAAAAGATAGATTAATGAACTTAGTAAAAAAAATAATACCCAAAAACTATGGAGCAATAATAAGAACATCAAGCATAGGAAAAAATGAAAAAGAAATAAGGCAAGACTTAGAAGAATCAATAAACAAATGGAAATCAATAAAACAAAAATCAGATACAGCAAAAAGAGTACCAACACTAATAGATGAAGGAAACAGTTTTATAAAAAAAATGATAATAGACCTAATAGACAAAGATATAAATAAAATCATAATAAACTCAAAAGAATATGAAAAAGAAATTCAAGAAATATTAAAAAATGTAGACACACAATACAACATAAAACTGGAGCTAAGAAACAAAGAAGAGATACTAAAAATATATGATACAAATATACAAATAGAAAAAAGCAAATCAAGGAAAATATACTTAAGATGTGGAGGTTTTATTACAATCGACAAAACAGAAGCATTAACAGCAATAGACGTAAACTCTGGCAGATACACAGGAAAAAAGAATGTTGAAGAAACAATACTAAAAGTAAACAAAGAAGCGACAATCGAAATAGCAAAACAATTAAGGTTAAGAGACATTGGTGGAGTAATAATAATTGATTATATAGACATGGACATAGAAGAAAACAAAAAGAAAATAGAAGAACTATTAAAAGAAGAATTAAAAAAAGATAGATCAAAAACACAAGTCATAGGCTTCTCAAAACTAGACTTATTAGAAATGACAAGAAAACACATAAGAGGAGAAGGATAACATAAAAAATTTACAAAAAAAAATTCCAATTCTTTTGACTTTTACCAATTTTTGTAGTATAATTATTTATATGTAAGCAAAAGGAAATGAGACTATGAAGGGAGAGATTAATATAATGTTTAATGTAGGAGATTACATAGTATACCCAATGCATGGAGCAGGAACAGTAGATGCGATAGAAGAGAAAAACATATTAGGAGAAAAACAATCATACTATATAATAAAAATGCCAGGAGAAGTAAAAGTAATGGTGCCAACAACAAAGGCAGAAGAAGTAGGTGTTAGAGGAATAATAGATAAAAACTCAGCACAAAGAGTATTCAAAATACTACAAGAAGACGAAACAGAAATGGATCAAAACTGGAATAAAAGATACAGAGACAACATGGACAAAATGAAAAGTGGAGATATCTATGAAGTTGCAGACGTAGTTAGAAACTTAACATTCAAGCAAAAAGAAAAAGGGCTATCAACAGGAGAAAAGAAAATGCTATTAAATGCGAGACAAATATTAGTTAGTGAATTAGCATTAGTAGAAAGTTCATCACAAGATGAAGTAGAAAATCTTGTAGACAACACAATGTTAAAATCATTTAAAGAATTTAGAGTAGAAAATGTAGACACAGCAGGAATAAATAAATTTATTCCATTCAATAACGAAGATGCAAATGTTGGATAAAACAAGAAAAGAATTCGAGCAAAGGCTCGAATTCTTTTTCGTAGGCAGAATAGCGATTAAAACTTTTCTTTCATTTTTCCGTATGATACAGGATAAATAAATGCTGCTTTTTCTTTGTTAGACAATTCGTCAGGAGAAAAGTATATATAGCAACTTTCACCGACTTTTGCATCCTTTTTCTCCTCAAATGATATCGCTATAAGCCCCCACTCATTTAAGAAAAGAAGATATTTGTCAGATAAACCTATGAACTGTGCATTAGCAACAAATTTTGTTCCATAGGAAATACCTTTTAAAGAATCTTCACCTACAAGGTAGATAGAATCTCCTTCCTTATACACGCAGATATCTGCGTTTGGACTGTCAAACCGATAAACAAAACAATCATCAATATTTTGCCCAGTCCAATCATAGGTACCATGTTGCTCAAGTTCCAGCTTGAAATTGTGAGTTACACCACCATTCGCCCACGATGAGATTGCAGATATAAGAATAAGAATAGTTGCAATCCCAAATAAAGAACAACAAAAACGAACATCTGGGTTACGCATAAAAGATTTGAACATAAAAAAGCCCTCCATATTTTTATTGTTTTTTGGGATCTTCAACCCCAATAATATAATTATACATCATTTTACATAAAAAAGCAAATCTACATAAAGAAGGAATTAGGATAAATCTGTCGAATAGTATATAAGAGATAAAAAAGAAAGGTGAAAAAAATAAAATGATAAAATATAACAGTGAAATAATAGACGAAGTCAGAAACAGTAACAACATTATAGACATTGTATCACAATATGTTATATTAAAAAGAAGTGGAAGAAACTACTCAGGGCTATGTCCATTTCATAGAGAAAAATCACCATCATTTTATGTATCTCCAGACAAGCAAATATTTCACTGTTTTGGATGTGGTGAAGGTGGAGACGTCATAGGATTTATAAGAAAAATTGAAAACACAAGTTTCAAAGAAGCAGTAGAAATGTTAGCAGAAAGAGCCAATATAGTATTACCAGTACTAGTAGACACAGAAAAAGACGAAAAAATACAAAAATTAAAAGATAAAGTATACAATATAAATGAAATAGCATCAGAATTCTATCAAAAGCGCCTATTAACACCAAATGCCAAAATAGCACAAGAATATGTAAAAAAAAGAAAAATGGACATGTATACACTAAAAACATTTGGAATAGGATTTGCTGGGAACTTTGATGAACTATATCAAGAACTAAAAAATAAACAATTTAGTGATGAAGAAATACTAGCCTCAAAACTAGTACTAAAATCAGAAAAAACAGGCAAAATGTATGATGCCTTTAGAAATAGACTAATGTTTACGATAAGAGACATAAGAGACAGAGTAATAGCATTTGGAGGAAGAGCCTTAGACGACAGTAAACCAAAATACATAAACTCACCAGACACAGTAGTATACAACAAAGGAAGACACTTATTTGCAATGAACATAGCAAAAAAAAGTGGAGAAAAATCCATAATGTTAGTAGAAGGATATATGGATGCTATATCATTACATCAAAGAGGAGTACACAATGTAGTAGCATCACTTGGAACAGCAATGACAGAACAGCAAGGAAGACTACTAAGCAATTTTGAAAAAATAATAATAGGATATGACTCAGACTCAGCAGGACAAGGAGCAACAGCCAGAAGTCTAGAAATACTACAAACGCTAAAATATGATATAAGAATACTACAAATAAATGGAGCAAAAGACCCAGACGAATACATAGTAAAATATGGTTCTGGACAAATGAAAAAAGCAATGGAAAACGCAATATCACTAATTGAATTCAAAGTAAAAAAATTAAAAGAGACACTAAACCTAGATAATGTAAGTGATAAAATAAAATTTCTAAACGAGCTAAGTAAAATACTATTAAAAGTAGAAAATGACCTTGAAAAAGAAGTATACATAGCAAAATTCTCAGAGCAATACAATGTATCAAAAGAAGCAATATATGCACAATTAAACAAACTACAATACTCAATAAACCAAGGAAGCAAAATTTTAGAAAAAACAAATGCAATAAAAAGAAATCCATCAAAAGAAAAAATAGAAAACAATGAAAAAGACACAAATAGAGAAAATTTAATAATTTCCTTACTACTAAACAATAATAAAGAAAACTTCATAAAAATAAAAAACGCAATAAGCATAAATGAATTTAAGAGCGAAAAAAATAAAAAAATTGCAGAAAAACTGTATGAACAATTTGAAAAAGGAAATATTAATAATATACTAGACTTATTTGAAGACGAAGAAATCATCAATCACATTACATATATAATGTCTACAGACTTTGATATAACTGACAACGAAAAAGCAATAGAAGACATTTTAAATAAGTTTGAAAAAGAAAAAATTCTAAACAGAAAAAGTGAGATACTAAAAAAGATATCAAGTGGAAACATTTCAAAAGAAGAACTAGAGAAATTAGAAAATGAATTAAAATCACTTATAGTAAAATGATTACCAAATAAGGTGAGAGGATGGAAAATTTGATGAATAAGAAAGAGGAAATAAATCAAGATGAAAACACAATAAAAGGGCAAAAAGAAAAAGTTGAAGACATATTAGAAAAAGCAAAGAAAAAAGGTGGTATGACTTATGGAGAACTAGCATCAGAACTAGAAGACGTAAACCCAGACCAAATAGATAAAGTCTTTGATGCATTTGAAAAAAGTGGAGTAGACTTATTAGATGCTGACTTTGATGAAGAGCCAGACATTGAAGACTTAAACGAGGTAGAAGAAGTTAGCATAGAAGAAATGAACAACATAACAGACTTTGAAGGAATAAGTGTTGATGATCCAGTCAGAATGTATTTAAGAGAAATAGGAAAAATCTCATTATTAAACTATGATGAGGAACTAGAACTTGCAAAAAGAATCTTAGAAGGAGATGAAGAAGCAAAGCAAAAACTATCAGAATCAAATCTAAGACTAGTAGTAAGTATTGCAAAAAAATATCTAGGAAGAGGAATGTTATTCTTAGACTTAATACAAGAAGGAAACATGGGATTAATAAAAGCAGTAGAAAAATTTGACTACACAAAAGGATATAAATTCAGTACTTATGCTACATGGTGGATAAGGCAAGCAATAACAAGAGCAATAGCAGACCAAGCAAGAACAATAAGAATACCAGTACACATGGTAGAAACAATAAACAAGCTAATCAGAACATCAAGACATCTATTACAACAACTAGGAAGAGAGCCAATGCCAGAAGAACTAGCAAAAGAACTAGACATGCCAATAGAAAAAGTAATGGAAATACAAAAAATAGCACAAGACCCAGTATCACTTGAAACACCTATAGGAGAAGAAGATGACAGTCATTTAGGAGACTTTATACAAGATGATGACTCACCAGCACCACACGACTCAGCAGCATACACACTATTAAAAGAGCAATTAGAAGAAGTCATGAACACATTAACCCAAAGAGAGGCAAAAGTACTAAGACTAAGATTTGGACTAGACGATGGAAAAGCAAGAACATTAGAAGAAGTAGGAAGAGAATTTGATGTAACAAGAGAAAGAATAAGGCAAATAGAAGCAAAGGCACTAAGAAAATTGAGACATCCAAGTAGAAGTAAAAAATTAAAAGACTATATGAACTAAAAATATTTGTTCATTCCAAATTTTTATGTTAGAATAACATTATCTAAACATATTAGAATAAAAGAAAGGAATAAGAAGAAATATGAGTTATACAGAAAACGAAGAAGAAAACAAAAAACAAATATCAAAAGAAGACATGAAATTAGAAAACCCACTTAAAGTAATTTTAACAGACACAACTGTAGTAACTCCACAAGATATAATTGATAAAGACTCAGACAAAGAAAGAAAAGAAGAATTCAAAAAGGCAGAAAAGATAATAGAAACATTATATCCAGAAGAAAACCCAAAAAAGAAAAGAAGAAAAAAAGAAAAAGAGGAATTTGACAAAAGTCTAGAAGTCAATAGAGAATGGCAAAATGCAATGTCAAGGCAACAAAGAGAAAGTAGACAGCAAGAACAAAAAGACAGAGGAATAGAAAGAGGAGAATAAAAAGAGGACACTTTTAGGTGTCCTCTTTTTGGAAAATAGGGAAAGCTCTATACAGTAGAGTAATGTAGGGGCGCCCTTTGGGCGTCCGTGTGGCAAAGCCACTTTTAGTAGAGAATTACATATGCTGAAATAAATATGTTATACCACCATTAGCAATAGCAGTTAACGAAAGAATAATTATTCCAGCTGTAACAACCCCTAGAGCCAAAGGAACAAATGCCTTTTTAGGTGGCAAATCTAAAAAATTAGCTATAAGTGAACCAGTCCAAGCGCCAGTTACAGGCAAAGGAATAGCAACAAAAATAAATAAAGCAAAAAACGTTGCTGTTTGAAGTTTTGAATTCTCTGCAATCTTCTTATTAGCCTTTTCAGTCGCAAAATCTATAATCTTTTTAAAAGGTTTAAACCTACCAAAAAAATCAAACAAAGGTCTGATATATTTAACAATAAAGAAAACTGGGATACAATTACCAATTACAGCCAATATAAAAGCCTCAATATAAGTTAAGTGGAAAGTAAAAACAGCCACAGGAATTGCACCACGCAATTCAATAACTGGAATCATACTTATAATAAGAGTAAATAAATATTTAATAAAAACACTTTCTAACATCAAAAAACCTCCAAAATAAATTTATTTATTGTAAAGTTACTGTAATAATAGTACCTTCCTCAACAGAAGTTCCACTACCAACATCCTGAGAAAAAACAGTTCCACTACCAACAAACTTTAAATTCAAATTTAAACTTGAAGCAGTATTTCTAGCCTGAGCGAGAGTAGAACCAGTAAAATCAGGAACACTAACAGAAGTCCTAACAGAATTCTCCTTAGTATATAAAGCTATAACAGAATTCTTATACAAAGAAGAACCAGCAGGAGGAACCTGTTCTGTAACAAGAACAGAATTAGCATCAGAAGTATTAGCACAACTAATCTTCAAACCTGAATTTTGTAATAATTTCATAGCTTCAGTTAAAGTTTTATTAGTTACAGAAGGAACTGAAACCAAATCTGTTGAAGCAACTGTACCAGCATCACCTGCTACAATGCCCATATATGGAAGTATTTCAGACAACATTTTTGAAACTATAGGAGCAACTAAAGTACTACCATAAGAGCTAGAAGTTTGAGGATCATACAAAACAGTAAGTAATACTATTTCAGACTCATTAGCAGGGGCAATAGCAACAAATGAAACAGAAGAAATATTATATTTACTTCCTGTAATAGAAGTACCTTCTGCAGTACCAGTTTTACCACCAATAGTATAACCCTGAACAGCACCTTTTCTACCACTTCCATCAGAAACAACATATTCCATAATACCCCTAACCTTAGTAGCAGTTTCCTCAGAAATTACTGTACGAACAGTAACAGGATCAACATTAGTAACATTTTTTGAATCAGAATTTGAAGTGACCACTTGTTTTACAATTCTAGGCTGCATTAATTTACCACCATTAGCAATAGAAGATATAGCAGTAACTAATTGTAAAGGAGTTATCTTAAATCTCTGACCAAAAGATAAAGTTGCAAGTTCAACAGGTCCAACACTAGATTTATCATGAAATATACTAGAAGCCTCTCCAGTCAAAGCAATACCAGACCTATCAAAAAAACCAAAAGCATCGAAATATCTATATAATGTATCAATGCCAATTCTTTGACCCAATTGAATAAAAGCAGAATTGCAAGAATTAGCAACAGCCTTTTTTAAAGTTTGTGAACCATGAACTTCATGAGAAGCACATCTAATCTTTCTATCAGCCACATTTATTGAACCAGTACAAAAGAAATCATTTGGAATTTCCTCCTCTGTAATATCCTCCTCAAGAGCAATAGAAGTCATTATAGTTTTAAAAGTAGAACCTGGTTCATAAGTCAAAGAAACATTTTTATCAACCCATCTTGAATATAAAGTATTAGTTTTATCAGTAGGGGACATAGTAGAAGTATCCATATCAGGAATTGAAAAAGGGTCATTCAAATTGTAAGAAGGATAAGTTGCCATTCCCAAAATATCACCTGTATTAGGATTCATAGCAATAACACTTCCACTAGAAGCCTTAGCCTGAGAAACACCCTCTGCTAAATACTTTTCTATAATACTTTGAATATTAACATCAATAGTAAGATATAAATCACTACCATTTTCAACCTCAACATATTGGCTAGCATCACTTGAAATTTCGCTATTATTAACATCACCAGTAGTAACTATTTTACCAGCAAGACCAGTAAGAGTAGAATTCCACTTTGCCTCTATACCATATAATCCTTGACTATCTGTTCCAGTAAAACCAATAATATGAGCAGCCAAAGTATCATAAGGATAATATCTTTTTGTATCTTCATCTATATTTATTCCAGAACTAATTTTTTTATTATCACTCATCCAAGTTTTAAGCAAAGAAACTTTATCTTGTTCCACTTTTTTTGCAATAGTCACAACAGAAGAAGTACTATTAACCTGTGAAAGCGTAGTTTCATAATCCAACTGAAAAATATCAGCTAAAGCCCTAGCAACAGTCTCCTTATTCTCGTTCTTTATTTTAGTAGGATTAATACTAACAGTATCAACAGCAGCGCTTATTGCAAGAGCCTTGCCATTAGCATCATAAATTGTACCTCTTTTAGGGCTTATAACATCATTCAATGTTTGTTGACGAGAAGCCAACTCTTTAAGTCTATTGCCATCAATAAACTGTAACCAAGCAATTCTTCCTAGTAGAAGCAAAATAATAGCACATAAAAATAAAGAAAAAAAGGCTATTCTCCTTGTTGGCACAGGTCTAGTAGTATTAACATTAGATTTCTTACGTTTATTACTTTTTCTTTTATCCATAATATTAAAAAATATAATCCTTTCTGAGTTTTATTAACAAGAAAAGTGGCTTTGCCACCTTTTCTTTTGCCGATTTAAGTTTCCGAATGTAAATGAGGAAATCTTAAAGGCAATAGCGATTATAGCCTTTTATATACTAGGAAAGTTTATTAAGCTACTATTAAATCTATACCTATTTATAGAACTTTCCTAGTATATAAAAAACTGCTAAGCAAATATATGACATATTAATATAAAATATTTTATAATAACAGGTGATAAAAATCAAGTAAAGCACAAAAAAATCACAAACTTCCCCTTATTTCCCTAAGAAAAGTGATAAAATATTACAAAAACGAAATACAAACTTAACAAAGAAAACATAAACTTAAAACACAAGAAAATCCGTAAATAAATGCGGATTTTTTTGTACTATATAGGAAGAAATAGTTATTTACAAGGAACGACAAAATTCTTATAATATAAAAAAGAAATAATCAAAAATCAAAGAACCCTCAGTCACTTTGTGACAGACTTTCACATATCAACAATGACAACAACAAAAACGTGCTTATATAAATAATTAGGAAATTCTCAAAATGATACAATTCGATTTCGCAGAAAATGTAAATTAAATCCAGTTACAGCGCCCTCTCGACAGGCTCGAGATTCCCTATAACTGAATTTAAAACATTTTCTATGCTCAATCTCATTTAAATATTTTTCGAATTTCTTAATTATTTACAACGCACTGTACTGTAATTATTATAAAAAAACATTTACCAAAAAACAAAAGGAGGAAAAAACATGAGAAAAGAGGAAGAAAAAAACGGGAAAAGTAAAAAACTTGAAACCGTTGGCGCTGTAACACACACACACACACACACACACAAGGACGTTTTAAATGATATAATAGAAGAAAAATACAAAGCGCCTATTCAAAGGAACAAAATAAAAAATAGAAGGACACAAATAGTAGTGCCCTTAATTGTCGTGCTTGTAATAATAAGTATAATCAGTGTAATAACAATAGGAATACATCTAACTAATAATAAAAATCAACAAATAGCAAATAATGGAAATAATCAGGAAGAAAAAATGCAAGCAGCTATTGTAACAGAAACTTTACAGAGCGGAAAGACATTGACGGTTGGTACTACTGGAATATATAAAATAGAATTACATGGTGGACATGGTGAGAATAAAGATAATGTACAGGGAGGAAAGGGGAGCAAGGTTACAGGATATGTGAGCTTAAAGAGAGATGATAAAGTAGAGTGTTCTATATATGATAATGGGGGAAATGGTATTGAGTCGAGCGATTATACTAGTACAACTAAAGGAGGTAATGGTATGGCTCTGAAACTTAATGGGACATTGATTGCTGTAGCTGGTGGCGGTGGCGGTGTTCCATATGTGTTTATCGTTCAGGATGGTTGCGAGCACTTCTATAAAAACATGCCAGGTTCGGAAGTTACCGAGCATGGAGTTTCCAACACAATAAATCCCACTTACGTGGCTGATGGTAAGGATGGTGGGTATAGGTTTTATAAGTGTTGGGCCTGCGATAGAAATGTTACGATTTATGATGGTGGTGCTGGTGGTGGGTACACATCTGGTACAAATGGTTCTGCTGGAACCTCATACGTAAATACCGAGGTGGTTTTCAAAGAGCCCTCTTTAACAGGTGAAGGTACCAATGTAGAATATCGGAGGCAGCAACAGCAGTGAATTGAATGGTTACTTGGAATATACAATAGTCTGCCCATTAAACATTAACCCAAATGGTGGAACATGGAATAACACAGGAGAGTCAAGTAAATATTACCTTATGGAAGGTGAAACTAAAAGTATAGCAGACCCAGTAAGAGATGGATATACATTTACAGGCTGGTCACGTTCAGGCTCAGGAAGTAGTATGAATAATGGTACATTTACAATGGGATTTAGAGAAGCAACATTAACAGCCAATTGGGAAAAAAGCAGATTTACATTAACAATAAACCCAAATGGAGGAAAATGGGGAAATACAAAGGAAAATTCAACAAAAGACATAGATAAGGGGGCAACAGAGACAATAGCAGATGCTACAGATAAACCAGGCTACACATTTAATGGATGGGATTGTTCAGGAACAGGAAGTAATATAGTAAATGGAACATTCACAATGGGAACAGAAGACGCAACACTAACAGCAAAATGGACAAAGAATAATTATACAATAGAATATGATTTAAATGATGGCACAAATGCAACAGGAAATCCAACCGAGTATAATATAGAAACAGAAAAAATAACATTAAAGGATCCAACTAAAACAGGATATAAATTTTTAGGCTGGACAGGCTCAAATGGAACAACAGCGCAAAAAGGAGTAACAATAGAAAAAGGGTCAACAGGAAACAAAAAATACACAGCAAACTGGGAAGCAAGTAAATATACAATAGAATATGACTTAATAGGAGGAACAAACGGAACAGGAAATCCAAGTGAATATACAATAGAAACAGAAACAATAACATTAAAAGATGCAAGCAAAACAGGCTATACATTTGCAGGCTGGACAGGATCAAATGGAACAACAGCACAAAAAGGAGTAACA
>CAPYID010000028.1 GCA_948739805.1 uncultured Clostridia bacterium
CTGGTAGTTCAGTTGGTTAGAACGCTAGCCTGTCACGCTAGAGGTCGACGGTTCGAGCCCGTTCCAGGTCGCCATTTTTTTATTTATTATATTTAATAATATAATTAGTAAGCATAAATATAATATGCCTTGATAGCTCAGTTGGTAGAGCAAAGGACTGAAAATCAACAGTTCGCATACATGCTTCGATAGCTCAGTTGGTAGAGCAAAGGACTGAAAATCCTTGTGTCACTGGTTCGATTCCAGTTCGAAGCACCAAACAAAAAAGCGAACAGAAAATTACCAAGTTTTCTGTAACATCTAAAAAAATATCTAAAAAATTTGAAATTGGAGTAGTTTTTAGCAGGCTACTTCTTTTTCATTCTTTATAGAAAGTATATTAGATATTGCAATACCACTTTGTTCCATACTACTACTATCTAAATGTGCATAGATATTTGCATTAGTATTATAATTCATTTCTCCTTATATATTTTTATTTAACGATTTACTTGTCTAACAGTTAAACTTAGTTTTGGGCAACTCTTTTTTTATTGCCTCCATGATCAACCAATTCTTTAATTACCTCATATTTATTAGATTCTTTAATTCTTAAATTCACATTTCTCATTTCGTCACCTATGTGACTTATTGTTTTCACTTTGGGACATTTTTAAAAGTTACTACTTAAGACATTATCATAAATTAATCATAAGATCATAAAAAATTGAAAAAAGAATATTTACATTTGAATATTCTTTTGATATAATTAATAAACATAGAAGAAGTAATGAAGTAATATCATTCTAATACTTCTATATAAAGAAATAAGAGGTGAAACACTATGAGGTATCATCAGCTTAGATTTGACATTTGGTTGTGCCTAGCACTAAGTGTTCTACTCAGTTTTATTCCTGTGAAAATAGCAGAAAAAATTTTACCAAAACAATATGATTCATATGTAGAGGAACGTACTGTAGAAAAAGGAGACATTGGAGGAATGGCAGATGAAAATGTATACAGAGCACAAAATGTTCAAGACTTATTATCACATGATACATTTACTGTTATATCACCAGGAATAGAGTATTATAATCGTGGTGCTGGTTATCATGGAAAGTATTATATGTATGCTTTGACATTACCATCTGGAGAGAGAATAGCAGCTATTATTAATAATGACTCAGTGCAAAGAACAGGACAGACAATATATGATGGTGACTCCATATTACCTGTTGGACACATAGTTTATGAAGATTTATCAAAAGATGAATATTTTTTAAACCAGATTGAACATTCACAAAAGTTGAGTAGAACAGATTTTTATGTAGATATGTTAGGTGAAGGTGGAAAAGTTAGTCAAGAAGATTTTATAGAAACTCCAACTATTATATTACAAATACTAACAGTCTTAATTGCATTTCCTATTTTTCATGCAATTGGTTCAAAAATAGGAATATTTCCTTACTTTTTCCCACCTAAGGAAAAGAAAAAAAGTGAGTGGGATTAAAAATAAAATTAAAAGGAGTATTAGAAATGGAAAATGAACAAATAAAAAAAGTTAATGCACTTTATATTTTTACATATATATTTATACCTATTGCGGTATCAGCATTATGTTTTATAATTAGTGCATTATTCTTTCCTAAAGGAAACATGGCAGTAATTTTAATTATGGGACCAGTTATTATATCTGTTATATGGTGGATATTTGGAGGAAAAATATTATTTAAGCAGAAACAAAAGAAAATGGAAGAAGAATTAGAACAAAGCGGATTCAAACGTAATCAAACATTTTATGCAGATGGTAGTACAGTTGTAGTTGACACAGAAAATGGTAAAATAGCAATAATATTCTTTTGGAATCCATTTCAAAGATATATATTATCAGCTAACAGAATTACTAAAGTTTGGGTAGACGATGGAAAAAGCGGTGCAGGAATTATAGAGGGAAGTAGTAGAGTAAGTTTTCTTTTTAATATAGATGATTTAAAAATTAGAGTAAATACATTTACTTCTAATCAACGTTGGAGAATGGATAGTGAATATATTCTTACAGGTATTTCCAAAGCAGACATGATGGCAGAAGTTATAGAAACAGCACGTAGTAAGGCAAAATAATCATGGGACTATTAAGGAAAATCGGTTCATTTTTTCATGATGATTGGTGCAACAAATGCCAAAGTCAAATGAATGAAATAGGGCGTAGATTGTATATATTACCTATGAGAGTAGGGCATTATTATTCGCACAAAGATGCAGACTACTATAAACGTAATTTGATTAGAGTAGAGCGAAAATCGGATATTCCTACTGCTACATATGCATGTGGTGCTATTCATTATTGGTGTCCTAAGTGTAGTAATAGAATAGTAAAATTATCTATATTTTTACCAGTAAGAGATGAAGAAAAATATGAAGAAACCATCTATTTTGAAAATGGAGAATTAAATGAATTATTTGAAAAATAAGATAGACAGACTTAAAGTCTGTTTATTTTGTATAATAGTTTTGTAATTAAAAATTAATAAATATTTCATAAAATACTTTATCTTTTAATTTTTTTGTAATATAATATAAAATATTTATACCTATAAGGGTACAAGACTTAAGTACCTAAGAAAGGAAGAAATAAACTATGAGTGATGAAAAAGTAAAAAATAGAAAACAAAAAAAAGAGAAAAGTAAAAAAATAAGTAAAAAAAGAAACAAAAAATTAAAGAAAATATTATTAGTAACATTTTTAACAATACTAATATTAGGAGTTATAGCAGTAGGAGTATTATTTGGAGTAGTATTTGGACTAATTAAAGGAGAATGGTCTTTATCAGAAGAAGACTTAGAAATAGAATTCGCAAATTCAACAATTGTAGATAGGGATGGTAATGTAATTGGTACATTAAACGGTGATGAAAACAGAATAATAATAAGCAAAGACGAAATGTCTAAATACTTAGAACAAGCATTTATATCAATAGAAGACGAAAGATTTGAAACACATAAAGGAGTTGACTTAAAAAGAACATTAGGTGCAACTTTAACATTTGTAACACATAAAGGTAGTTCATCATATGGTGGAAGTACTATAACTCAACAATGTGTAAAAAATTTAACAGGAGAAGATGATAGCAAAGGAATAAATGGTGTATTAAGAAAAGTTAAAGAAATGGCTAGAGCATATCAATTAGAAAAAATTTGGTCAAAAGACCAAATACTAGAGCTATACTTAAACCTAATTCCCTTAGGTGGAGATGTATATGGAGTAGAGATGGCATCAAGAAAATACTTTAATAAATCAGCAAAAGACCTTACAGTAGTTGAATCAGCATATTTAGCAGGAATCACAAATGCACCTAGTACATATAATCCATTTGGAGATCATGGATATGGAACAGATGAAGCAAAGACAACAAGAATAAATAAAAGAGTAACAAATGTATGTTATAAAATGAATGAATTAGGACGTTTAAGTGATGATGAATACAAAAAAGCACTAGAAGAAATAGAAGCAGGAATTAAATTTGAACAAGGAACTACATCAAGCAATTCAAACCACTCATATCATACAGAGGCAGCAATAAGACAGGTAATAAAAGAGTTAATGGCAAAGAATAATTGGTCAGAAGAAGAAGCAAAACTACACTTATATGGTGGAGCATATACAATATATACAACTCAAGATACAAATTTACAAAAAACAGTGCAAGATGCTTACTTAAATAAAGATTGGATAACAACAAAAACAGTAACTAAGAAAAATGAAGAAGGAAAAGATGAAAAAGTAAAGGAACAAATACAATCTGCAATGGTAATAATAGACCACTCTACAGGATATATAGTTGCAGGTACAGGAGCCTTAGGAGAAAAAACAGCCTGGGGAGTTAACAGAATGATTGAAAATGGTTCACAACCAGGTTCATCAATAAAACCATTAGCAGTTATTGCACCATCATTACAAGAAGGTTTAATTACTGCAGCATCAGTTGCAGAAGATAGCCCAATAACCTTTGGAAGTTGGTCACCACATAATGATAAACAAGATGGATATTATGGACTTATGAATATTAGATGGATTTTAAGAGTATCTAGAAATCTTCCAGAAGTAAGAATGATGGCAAAATTAACTCCAGAGAAATCAGCAGAATATTTAAAAGCTATGGGGATAAGTTCACTTGCAGGTGATGAAGGACTATCTCTAGCATTAGGAGGATTAACCAATGGTGTAAGTCCACTTGAAATGGCAGCAGCATATGCTACAATAGCCAATTATGGAGTTTATATAGAACCTACATATTATACAAAAGTAGAATCATCAACAGGAAAAGTATTAATAGAAAAACAACAGGAAACACATAGAGTATTCTCAGAGCAAAATGCATGGATACTTCAATCATTGCTTACAGAACCAACAGGAACAGGCTTGACAGGAGCTAGTGGAGCAACTGCAACAGGAGCTGTATTAAAGGGATATCAGACATCAGGAAAAACAGGAACATCAAATGATACTCTATATACATGGTTCTGTGGATTTACACCTTACTATACAGCATCTATGTATTTTGGATATGATAGTTATGAAAAAAATGAAATTGGAAGAGTAAAAGCACCAGGAAGTGGTACAGTAGCAAGAAGATGGGCATCAATTATGAAAAAAGCACATGAAGGATTAGAACAAAAAAGATTTGAAATGCCATCAGGGATAACAACAGCAAAAGTTTGCTCAAAATCAGGATTATTAGCCACTGGATTATGTAGCAGTTCAGGAACGGTTTATACAGAATATTTTGTAACAGGAACAGTGCCAAAAACATCTTGTTCATCTCATAATGAAACTGCAATATGTAGTGAAACAGGATTATTAGCAAGTGATGGATGTCCATATGTAGTAAGAAAATTATTTATAAAAAAGGAAAACGAAAATGGGTCAACAGGTATGTTTAGTGCAGATAGTGAAAGTATACCTATGCCAACAGAAAAATGTCCACATGGACCACAAACTCCACAAGAACCACCAGAGGGAGAAAACCCTACAGAACCAAATAATCCAGAAGAACCTAACAACCCAACCCAACCACCAGAGGGAAATAATACGGTAGAACCAAATAATCCATCAGAAGGAAATAATACAACAGAACCAAGTAATCCATCAGAAGGTAATAATACAATAACTCCACCATCAGGAGGAAATACAATACAACCACCAGAAGGAAATAATACAGTACCACCAACAGGAGGAAACACAGTAAATAATACGATTGAGTAAAATAGTTATAAAATATATGGGATATTTATGTCCCATATATTTTAAAAAAACTATAAAGAAAGGAAAGGATCATGGGATTAAAAATATATAATACTTTAACTAGAGGAAAAGAAGAATTTAAACCTTTAAATGGAACAGATGTAAAAATTTACTCTTGTGGACCAACAGTGTACAGCTATGCACATATAGGAAACTTTAGAACATATATATTTATGGACACATTAAGAAGAGTTTTAAAATACAATGGATATAAATTAAAACATGCTATGAATATTACAGATGTTGGACACCTTGAATCAGATGCAGATGAAGGCGAAGATAAAATGTTAAAAGCAGCTAAGAAGGAAAATAAAAATCCATATGAAATTGCAAAATTTTATACAGATGCCTTTTTTAAAGACTTTGATATATTAAATATAGATAGACCAGAGATAATATGTAAAGCAACAGACCATATTGAAGAAATGTTACAATTTGTTAAAGAAATTGTAGAAAATGGATATGCATATGAAACAAGCAGAGGAATATATTTTGATATATCTAAACTAGATAAATATCCAGTATTATCAACAAGAAAAATCGATGAACAAATAGCAGGTGCAAGAATTGCAGTAGATGATGAAAAAAGGAATCCAGAAGATTTTGCAATTTGGATAAAGGCACCAGAAAACCATATAATGAAATGGGAAAGCCCTTGGGGATTATCTTATCCAGGATGGCATATAGAATGTTCAGCAATGAGTAGAAAATATTTAGGAAACGAATTTGATATTCATACAGGGGGAATAGACCATATTCCTACTCATCATGAAAATGAAATTGCACAATCAAAAGGAGCAAATGGAAAAATACCTGCAAAATATTGGATGCACTGTAATTATTTACAAGTTGATGGTGGAAAAATGTCTAAAAGCTTAGGAAATGTTTATACTGTATCAACACTAATTGAAAAAGGAATAAATCCATTAGCCTTCAAACTATTCTGCTTTTCATCACATTATAGAAACAATATAAATTTCACATTCGAAGGAATTGAAGCTACAAATAAAGCTTATGTTAGATTAAAAGATGGATATAATAAGCATAAAGAAGGAAAAGAGGATGTTAGCGAAGATATAATAAATGAGTTTAAAACAAAATTTGAAGAAGCAATAAATGATGACTTAAATATGCCGATGGCAATGGGAGTAGTTTGGGATGTTATAAAATATCCATCCAAATCAGAAAAACTTTCAAAGCTATTAGAAAAGTTTGATGAAGTTTTAGGTTTAAAAATAAATGAAATTGATAAAAATAGTATAGATTTACCAGACAAAATAAAAGAATTAATTGAGCAAAGAAAAAATGCGAGAGAAAATAAAGAGTGGGAGTTATCTGATAAATTAAGAGATAAGATATTAGAATTAGGATATTCAGTAAAAGATACAAAAAATGGAATGGAGATAGAAAAAGCCTAATAAAAGTTTTGGAAGGATTGATATAAAATAATGGAAAAATCAAATAATAAAAAAATGAATTTTTTTGTTAGAGTATATAAAGCAGTAACTAATTTTGAAACTTATACACAATTTGCAATAGAGCCTATATCAAAAGCAATTAAATATTTAGCAATATTAGTTTTAATATTTTCAATAATTGTTACAACTATTTATATAACATCCTTTAAATCAAAAATTTCACAAGGTGTTTCATATTTAAAAGAAAATATAGAAGATATAAATTTTAATAATAAAACACTAAGTTATAACAATGGTGAATATTCAATTTATAATGATGACAAAAATATGATACCAATTATTATAGTTGATACTAGTGAAGAACCAAATATAGAGGAATATAGAAATAAAGTAAAATTATATGATTATGGATTTATATTATTAAAAGATAAGATTGAAATGTTTATATCAACACAAAGTGATGAAAGTCAATTTACAACAATGCTATATTCGGATTATAATATTGATAACATGAGTAAAGAAGAAATATTAAATAGTATAAATAATCCGATTATATGTGTTTATTTAGGAATAGCAGTATCTATAGTAGAATTTATACAATATTTTATCTATATATTATTAAATGCAGTTGTATTAGCTATAATGGGACAATTGTTTGCCATGATATTAAAACTAAGGATGAAATTTAGTGAAACATATAGAATGGGAATATATGCTCTAACTTTACCTACAATACTAGAATTAATATATATTATACTAAATAACACCACAGGATTAGTAATACAATATTTCTCTTGGATGTATACAACAATATCATATATATATATTTGTGTAGCTATACTTATAATAAAAACAGACTTTATAAATATGCAAAATGAACTAATAAGAATAAAAATGGAAGAGCAAAAGGAAGAAAAAGAGACATTAGAAGAACAGGACGAAACAAAAGATGAAAATACAGAAGAAAAAAAAGAGGAAGATTCTAATGAAGATAATGACTTAAAAGAACAGACAGAAGGCTAATTAGCTAATATAAAATATGGAAGGAATATGATAATGAAAAAAGAACCAAAAAAAGAAAGAAATAATAAGAAAAAAATGCTTGTTGTATTACTCACAATATTACTAATTGCATTAATAGCACTTACAGCTTTATTGGTAATATACTCAGACGCAAAGAACAAAGAAAACTTACCATATACTACATTATTAGATTACTTAGAACAAGACAAAATTGAAAAGATGGAAATGACTTATGGTTCAACTACGTTAAAGGTAACACTCAAAGAAAGAGAAAAAGATGAAGACACAGAAACTGTAATAGTACCTAGCATACAAGCATTTATGGAACATGTACAGAATAAAAAAATGGAAGGTAAAGACATTAATTTAGAGCAAAAACCAGCAAGTATAATAACAACAATAGCAAGCAAGGCTTGGTCAATTATCCCAACAATATTAATGATAGCTTTATTTGTAATGATATTTCAAATGCAAGGACTTGGAGATAAAGGTGTAGTATATGACGGTGAAGAAAACAAAAGCAGTGTAAAATTTGAGGATATTGCAGGATTAGAAGAAGAGAAGAATGAATTAGTAGAGATAGTTGGATTTTTAAAAGACCCTAAAAAATTTAGAGATATGGGAGCAAAAATTCCAAGAGGAGTCCTACTTTGTGGTAAACCAGGAACTGGAAAAACTTTACTTGCAAAAGCAGTTGCAGGAGAAGCAGGAGTTCCCTTTATAGCAATGAGTGGTTCTGAATTTATAGAGATGTTTGCAGGGCTTGGAGCATCACGTGTAAGAAAATTATTTGCAAAAGCAAAAAAATTATCTCCATGTATAGTTTTTATAGATGAAATAGATGCAATTGGTTCAAGAAGAACAGGAGGTGGTGGAGCAGAATCAGAAAACAACCAAACATTAAATCAATTATTAGTTGAAATGGACGGATTTGAAACTGATAATGCAGTAATAGTATTAGCAGCAACAAATAGACCAGAAATGTTAGATAAAGCCTTATTAAGACCAGGAAGATTTGATAGACAAATAACAGTAGCACCACCAGATATTAAAGGTAGAGAGCAAATTTTAAAAATACATGCAAAAGACAAAAAATTTGCAGATGATATAAATTTAGCAGATATTGCAGATGATACAGCAGGATTTACAGGAGCAGAATTAAGTAATATATTAAATGAAGCGGCAATAATTGCAACAGTAAATGACCATGAAGCAATACAAAAAGAGGATTTAGAAGAAGCCATAAAAAAGGTAACAGTTGGATTACAAAAAACAAGTAGATTAATGTCAGAAAAAGATAAAAAATTAACAGCATATCATGAAGCAGGACATGCTATAGTCAGTAAATTCCTTCCAACAGTAACAGATGTAAAAGAAATATCAATTATACCAAGAGGAGTTGCTGGAGGATATACGATGTATAAATCAGATGAAGACAAATACTATGTATCAAAAACAGAAATGGAAGAAAAACTAATTTCATTATTAGGAGGACGTGCGGCAGAAAGACTAATATTAAATGATATATCAACAGGAGCAAGTAATGATATAGAAGTTGCAACAAAAATTGCAAGAAACATGATAACAGTATATGGAATGAGTGATACACTAGGACCAATATCTTTAGTTGTAGATACACCAGAAGAATTAAGACTATTTGGTCATAACATTGAAGATGAAATAGGAACAGAAATAAAAACTATAATAGATACAGCATATGTTAGAGCACAACAAATATTAAATGCAAATATGGAAAAATTACATCAAATAGCACAAATATTATTAGAAAAAGAAACAATAACACAAGACGAATTTGAACAAGTATTTATGTCTTAAATAAATATAATAAATTATATTCGAAAAAGAATTGTTATTTAGCTAGGCGTTCAAGAAAGAAATACTGGAAACGTACTGTTGTACGCCAAAGGATTTTCTTTCGCAGAACAACAACGCTAAATACAATTATCTTTCAAATGAGGAGGAATAGAAATGGAAAAATGTATATTACTAGGAAATGGAGCAAGAGAAGCAGTAATTGCAGAAAAAATATCAGAAGGATTTGAATTATATTGTATAATGCCATATGAAAATCCAACAATTTCAGAATTTGCACAAAAATCAAATGGAAAAATATTAATAGGAGACCCATTTGATAAAGAATTAGTAAAAAAATTCATAAAAGAAGAAGATATAACAAACTGTGTAATAAGTAGTGATAACTTATTAAGAGATGGATTAATAGACTTAGCAAGACAATTAGGATTAAAAACATTTGGACCAACATCATTAGGTTCAAAAATAGAATGGAGCAAAACTTATGCTTTAGACATCGTACAAAAAATTGCACCAGATATGGTAATAAAAAACTTTGAAGTAAGAAGCAAAGAAGAGCTAAGAAAAATAATAGATGAAAACTATAAAGACGATAGTTTTGTTATAAAACCAGAAGGATTAACAGGAGGAAAAGGTGTTAAAGTAGGAGGAATACACTTTAAAGGTAAAGAAGAAGGATACAAATACGCATTATCATGTTTAGAAAGTAGTGGAGTAGTTATAATACAAGATAAAGTAGAAGGAAGAGAATTTACAGTAACAGGATTAACAGACGGAAAAAATCTTGTTATAACCCCAACTACTTTTGATTATCCATATAGATTTGATGAAGATAAAGGACCAGGAACAGGTGGAATGGGATGTTTAAGTTTTGAAACAGGTCTATTACCATTTTTAAACAAAGAAGATATTAATAAATGTGCAGAATTAATGAAAAAAGTAATTGAATATATAAATCGTGATAGTAATGAATTTACAGGACCAATCTATGGAGGATTCTTTAAATGCGAAAATGGAATAAAATTTATTGAATTTAATGCAAGATTTGGAGACCCTGAAGCACTAAATATATTAAATACATTAGAAACACCATTTAAAGAAGTATTTTATAATATCCAAAAACAAGAGCTATCAGAAGAAAATTGTAAATTTGCAAAAAAAGCAATTTGTACAGTTTATATGGTAAGTCCAAACTATGCAATAGCCTCAAGCAAAGAACCTTGTAAATATACATTAAACAAAGAAGAAATAAACAAAAAAGGAGCAAAAGTATATTTTGCAAGTTCAAAAAGAGTAGAAGGTAATTCTTATGAATCAGTTGGAAATTCAAGATTAGTAGCTATTGTTGCAGAAGATGAAAACTTAGAAAAAGCAAAACATAAAGTATATACAGCAATAAAAGGAAATGTGGATAGTGTATTGAATTATAGGAAAGATATTGGAACAATATATATTCACTAGTCGAAAAAGAATTGTCATTTGGTATAGCATGAGAAATTAATTGTAGGGGCGGACGAAATGAGAGAAAACATAAAAATAAGAAAATGAATTGTCTTATTTTTATACTTTCACGAATGAGTCATGGAAAATTTGCGAAGCAAATTTTACTGGGGCACTATGCCAAAAGCAATAATAATTTCATTAAATTTTATATAAAAAAAGAGGAGAAATCATTGGATTATAATAAAATACAAGAATTTGAAAAACAAAAAACAAAAGTAATGAACTATATAATGTATAAAAAGAGAACAGAACATGAGGTAAGACAAAAGTTTTCAAAAACAATAGAGGAAGGAACATTAGAGGAAATAATCGAATATGTAAAAGAAGTAGGATATTTGAGTGATACAGACTATATAGAAAGAGCAATCAATGAATTTATGGCATTAAAAAATTTATCAATATTTGAAATAAAAAATAAACTATATGCAAAAGGAATATCAAAAGATGATATAGAAGATTATATATGTGAACACAGAGAAGAACTAGAAGAATATGAAGAAAAATCAAAAGAAAACATAATTGCAAAAAAATCGGATGTAATGGACGAAAGAGAATTAAAAAATTATCTATATAAAAAAGGGTTTAATAAGGATTAAAAAGAGCAAATAAATAGAATGAAAGGAAAAATAATGAACAACGTATTATCACTAGAAACAAATAAATATGCAATAAAAATAGAAAATTTTGAAGGTCCACTAGACTTATTAGTAAATCTAATAGATAAAAACAAAATGGATATATATGATATAAAAATTTCAGAAATTGCTGAACAGTATATAGAATATATACACAAAATGGAGGAACTAAATTTAGTAATAACTAGTGAATTTGCAATTATGGCATCAACTTTATTATATTTAAAATCAAAAAAATTACTTCCAAAGCATCAAGAAGACGAAGAAGAATTAACTGAGGAAGAACTTATAAGAAGAATTATAGAATATAAGAAGTATAAAGACATAACACAAAAATTAAAAGAAAACTTTTTAACTTTTTCTAATAGATATTATAAATTTGCAGAAAAAATTGAATTGCCTAAACAAGAATTAGACGAGAACTATGAGCAAGGGATAATAACAAAACTATACAAAAGATTAATATATAGAAATGAAGAAAAGATAAATGTAAATGCAAAAAATATTGAAAAAATAGCATTAGTAGACACATATACAGTACACGATAAAGTAAAAGAAATGTTTAAAATATTATTGCATACACCAAACTTTGTATTTAATAAAGTATACACTTTAAAAAAACATAACAAACAAGAAGTTGTAACTGCATTTTCAGGACTTTTGGAATTATCAAGAAGAAGCAAGGTTATGACAGAACAACAACAGAACTTTGGAGACATAAAAGTTGAAAAAATAAAGAAAACAAAAGAATAAAATTAGAAAAATTGGAAAAAATTAATAATATAAATTCTATGAAATGGAGAATTTTATGTTATTAATTTTATTTTTTTTAATCATTATTATAGCTATATTTACTATAAAAATAAGAATTAATTTTAAAGACATACAAGTATCTAATATTAATGAAAATAGAGAAAAGACTCTAATTAAACATCATTATTATATAGAATTTGAAATTTTTATATTAAAGATTATTAAAATTGCAAAAATAAAATTCAATAATCAGAAAATGAATAAAGCAATAAATAAAATGAAATACAAAATAGAAGACTTTGGTGTAGAAAGAGAGATAAGGAAAGAAATAAAAAACAGGAAACAATTATTAAAAGCATTTAAACATCTAAATTTAAAATTAGAAAAATTGAATTTTAAACTTGCAATAGGCACAGATGGAATAGTTAGTACAATAGGAATATTTACTGTTATATCAACAATAATACCTATATTAATTAGAAACAATTCAGACAAAGTACAATATAAAATAGAACCTATATATAATAATGGTAATGTGATAAATTTTTGGGCAAATTGTATAAGTGATGTTTACTTGGTACATATTATTTATGCATTATATACGATTAAAAAATAGTTGCTAACAATTTTTTCAATCTAGATTAATTTTAAGTAAGAAAGGAATGTGAACAAAAAAATGGGAGAAGAAACAAAAGGACAAAGTCATCCTATAGAAGGACTTATGATTACAGCAATGGATAGTATACAAGGAATGGTGGACGTTAATACAATAATAGGAGAACCAATAGAAACATCAGTGGGGAGTGTAATAATACCAATATCAAAAGTAACATTTGGATTTGCAGCAGGTGGTAGTGAATTTAAAGGAGAAACAGTTGATGAATATACTAAAAAAGAAAAAGAAGAACAGGTGCAGTACAGATTGCCATTTGGAGGAGGAAGTGGTGCAGCAGTAAATATAAATCCAGTAGCATTTTTAATAGTACAAGCAGACACAGTAAAACTATTACCAGTAAACCATGCATCATCATTGGACAAAGTATTAGACTATGCACCAGATATAATAGAAAAAATAGAAAAAGTAATGTGCAAAAAAGATAAACAAGAAAATCAAAACTGATAATATGATAATGAGAGTGCACTATAAATGCTATTTTAACATTTATATGCACTCTAAATTTTACACTAAATCATTCATATTATAAAAGCCATTTGGTTGATTTACTAGAAATTCAGCAGCTTTTAATGCTCCTTCAGCGAAAAGATTTCTAGAATATGAAGTATGCTTTATTTCAAAAGTCTCATAAGGACTAAAGAATTGAACAGTATGTTCTCCAACAATATTACCACCACGAATTGATGAAAATCCTATTTCATTTGGTGAACGTTTTTCAGATTTAGAATGTCTATCAAATACATATTCTTTTTTATTATCAAAAGTTTCATTTATTGCATCTGCGAGTAGAAGGGCTGTTCCACTAGGAGAGTCCTTTTTTTGATTATGATGAGTTTCTATAATTTCTATATCTGCATTAGACAATTTTTTAGCAACTTCTGCTACAATCTTTGACATTAAATTAATATCAAAAGACATATTAGAAGACTTAAATATAGGTAAATTTTTGCTATATTCTTTTATCATATTTTCTTGTTCTACTGTAAAGCCAGTAGTTGCTATAACAATTGGAATATAATTTCTTGAAGCATATTCTAGCATATTTAAGGTTGCTATTGTATAAGAAAAATCAACTATTACATCTATTTTTACATCTATATCTTTAAAATCATTAAAAATAGGGAAAGTAGCAGTTTCATCTTTAGTCATATCAAAACCACCTACTAAATTTAAGTTATCAAAATTTTCAATCTGCGATATTATGGTACGTCCCATACGACCATTACATCCATTTACAAGAACATTTATCATATTAATTTATCCTTTCTTTCTATTTTATAAAAAATAACTAAATGTACAAAAACCTAGAACCATATATGCATATTTGAACATTCTCCTATATGTATTAGTGTTTTCTAATCCTTCTAAAGTTTCTACAATAGCAGAAAACTTATCTGTTAAAGTTATTATATAAGACTCTTTATATTTAGGCAAAGCAAATGTTACAGGCCACATATGTTTTAAAATCACATCTTTTTCAATATCATTAAGTTCAAATAAATTGTTTGCATTATTTAAAGCACATTTAGGATGGGTAAAAGCATGAAAACCTTTTCGATTTTCCTTTTTTCTCCAATCATATAAAAATAAATCATGTAACATAGCAGCACGTGTAGCTGATATATAATCCAAATGAAATTTTTTACAAATTAGATATGTATAATAGGAAACATATAAACAATGTTCATAACAAGAAGTATTATAATGTTGCCTAAAATTTTTCATTTGTAAAACTGTGCTATTTATTTTTATATTATATATAATTTCATTAAAAAACTTATCACTATTTATTTTTTCTAATATTTTAAACATATAATCAAATCCTCTATAATTGCATAATATTAAAATGCAAAAGATATTGGCATAAATGCCTACACAATAATTATACTATAAAAAATATATTAAATCAAATAAGGTTTCATAGCAATTTTTAGCATTTCCAAATTTGTAGGAGAGATAGGAGTAAGTGGTAATCTAGGGGTTCCGAAATCATATCCCATTAAATTTAATGCAGCCTTTACAGGAATAGGATTTACTTCACAAAACAATGCATTTATTAGTTCTAGACTTTCTAATTGAGTATTTGTAGTTTCTTTTATTTTTCCGTTCCAAAAATTTTTAATCATATCTGAAAATTTTTTAGGTGCTATATTAGAAAATACAGAGATTACACCAAGTCCACCTAAAGACAAAACAGGAAGTACTTGATCATCATTACCACTATAAATATTCAAATTATCACCACAAAGTGCAGCAATTTCAGCCACTTGAGATAAATTTCCAGAAGCCTCTTTTATTGCAACGATATTTTGAATTTTAGATAATTCTAAGCATGTTTTTGGAAGAATATTAACACCAGTTCTACTTGGTACACTGTACATAATAATAGGCATATTAGGAACAGCAGAAGCAATGGCTTTATAATGTTCTATTAATCCATTTTGGGTAGCTTTATTATAATAAGGAGTAACAACAAGTATTCCATCAGCCCCAACATTATTAGCAAACTTTGAAAGCTCAATAGCACTTGCAGTACAATTTGAACCAGTACCAGCAATTACTGGAATACGACCATCAATAGTATCAATTGCGAATTTTATAGTTTCCTTTCTTTCAGAATCAGTCATTGTTGAAGCCTCACCAGTAGTACCACAAACTATTATTGCATCAGCTCCATTTTCAACTTGAAATTCTAGCAATTTTTCAAATTCAGCATAATTCACACCATTTTCATTAAAAGGTGTAGCAATGGCTGTTCCACAGCCTTTAAAAATAATTTTTTTCATATCACACATCTTCTTTCTGTGTTAGTAAAAACTCATATATAATCATATATCGAGTATATCGTCTATATTATATTCTAAAATACAAAAAAAGGGAAGAGATTTAGAAAAAAAGAGACACATAAAATGTGTCTCCATATGTATTTATTCAGTTTTATGACTAGTTGGATGCAATAATTCTCCTTTTAGACCTAATTCAGCTAGATTAGAAGTAGCTGCTTCAAAGGGAATAAATATTTTATTTGCATCACCATCAGCGATTTCTTTTAATGCTTCTAATGATTTTAATTGAACAAGTCTTTCATCTGGGTCAGCATCTTTCATAGCAGAATATATCATTTGAACTTCTAAAGCCTTTGCCTCAGCAACTCTTTTTATAGCTTCAGCATCACCCATAGCTTTTCTGATTTTTGCTTCTTTCTCAGCTTCAGCAGCTAAAATTGTAGCAGTTTTAGAGCCTTCTGCTTGAAGTATTTTAGCTTGACGTTCACCTTCGGCTTTTAAAATTTCGGCTCTCTTAGTTCTTTCAGCATTCATCTGTTTTTCCATTGCAGTACGGATATCCTCTGGAGGTGTAATATCTTGAATTTCAACTCTTTCGACTTTACAACCCCATTGAGAAGTAGCTTCGTTAAGAACCATTTTTAATTGTTCATTAATTAAATCTCTTGAACTAAATGTTGCATCCAAATCAAGTTTACCAACAATATCACGTGTTGTTGTAATTGCAAGATATTCAATGCTCTTTTTTAAAGATTGAATTTCATAAACTGCTTTTGCTGGAGCAACAACTTTATAAAATACAACTGTATTAATTTTAATTGTAACATTATCTTTTGTAATAACTTCCTGTGGTTGAACATCTAATGTCTGCTGTTTTAAACTAACAACAAATCTAACACGGTCTACAAAAGGGATAATAAATGTAAGACCAGCATCTGCTATTTTATGAAATTTACCTAATCTTTCAATAACATATACTTCTGATTGATTAACTACTTTAATAGAATTATATATAAAGAATATTAAAATTCCAAAAAATATAACTAAAAATATTATAAAAGGTATCATATAAAAATCCTCCAAACCAATTATTTTCTCATAAATGCAAATACATTATATAACAAATTAGAAAAAAATGGAAGAGTTTATGTAAAATTTATCTTACTTTTATTAAAAATTGCAAATTTAAAATTCTAGCGCCTAATTTAGAAACTTATTAAAAGTCATTTTTTATATCTGTATTTATACATTTATACAAAGAGCAAATATCACAATTATTACAAACAGTAATTCTATCTTCAAATATAAGTTTTAAAGTATTAATAAAGTCATCTTCTATTTCATCAATAGGTGTATGAATAGTCAAGTGGGCAGGAAGAGTATTAAGTAAATAATTCAAAACATAATCATTATCTGAAAATGTTATATCTGATAAAAACTTTGCATTAAAATATTCTTTAGACTTACTATCTATTATATTCTTGTTATCATCTAAAAGAATTGCTGAATTATTAAAATATATAAGATGTAAACTAGAGATTTTTGAAATATTTGAATTTATATATAATTTTAATATACTAATAAATTCAAAATACTCTCGTTCAATTAAATATCTATTAATGCAAGTATTTAATATAAAATCTAAAGTTTCATGATATTTTCCAAGCCTAAAATTTAGAAATCCATTTAAAACGACAGAATGATTTTCTCTTAAATATTTATAAAATGCCTTATATACAGAAAGGTATTTATCATTAAAAAATTCAGACTTTATAGAATTATCAAAATTACATAATTCTAAAATTCTATCTTTTTCAGAAGATGTGAAATAGAAAAAATTACTGTTTAATTCTTTTCTTAAAACAACAGGCTCATAAAATTTTAATATTGTATCTGTTAATATACTACATATGCAATCATAAAACAATTCTACATTACTACCAGAGTAATGGACTATTACATTATCATATATCTTAAATGAATTGGAAGAAAGATACAAATGGTCTAATTCCAATAATGAAAATCTATCAAATAAGTAATTTAATATAGAATTGTTATTAATTTTTATGCAAAATGATTTCATTTAAGAACTAAACTCCTTCCAAAATATAATAAATATATTATTTGCAAAAAACAATCATATATACATATATCTTATTCTAATAAATTTTAAGTGCTACATTAATTTCTTAAATTAAAGTTTAGATAGTAAAATAAATCATTAAAAAATATACTTATATGAATGAAAAAAATAATTTTAACAAAAAATAATTTTAACAAAATAATACTTGCACGAAATCTGTATTTCAATTATAATTATCATACAAAAGATAAAAACTAAAATATTATAATGAAAAATATATATTTTATAATTGCAATTATAATTTTTGAAAGAAAATTACTTAGGATAAATAGAAAGAAGGCTAAAGGCTTAAAAATAATTGCCATTTGGCATTGTTGGAATGACATAGCGTGAGTTTGTGCCTTAGAAAGGAATGAGATTAAATATGAATAATAATCTTAAGATAAAAAATAGGAAAGCAATATTTTGGCTAGTAATATTGGTAGCATTTTTAATAATGCTTTTAATAAGCATAATAATAAATAAAGATATAATAATAAATAAAATAATAGAAACTGCTAAAAAGGAGGCAAAAAAAACACTGCTTTCAAGTGGAATAGTAGTAGAAAAAAATAATGAAGGAGTAACTGGGCAAAGTGAAATGCATCTATCAGAAAATACAATATTAAATCCACAACCTGTAGGAACAAAAGTAGTAGCAAAAGAAAATTGGAACATAGAAACAGTGACAGCAATATCAATAGGAAATGGTGAAACAATACCAGTACCAAAAGGATTTTACTATGTAGGAGGAGACTTAAATACAGGAGTAATAATAAGTGATGAAGAAACAGACAAATATGATGGACAAACAGATAAAACAACATGGGAATATTCTACTAATTTAAAGGGAAATCAATTTGTATGGATACCAGGCACAGTAGAAGAATATGTAAAAAGTGAAATATGGAATGGAATAACACAAAGACCTAGTGGAACCACATCAGGAACTGGAATATTATCTTCTGGTGGTGCATGGGACAAAACAACATATTCTTCTGAACTACCACAAATAAGAAAATATGGAGGATTTTATGTTGCAAGATATGAAGCAGGGCTTGCAAAAACAATAACAGAATTTACATCAACTCAAAAGAATACAGGAGCAAACCAAGTATATAATGTAGAAGGAATACCACAAAGTAAAGCAGGAATAATACCGTGGATGTTTATAGATTGGATACATTCACACATAAATGCAAAGAGTATGTATAATACAAGTAGTGTAAGTAGCGGACTAATAACGGGAACACAATGGGATGTAATGTTAAAGCAAATAGTAAAAAGAACAGAATTAACAGAAGAAGATTTAATAAATTCAGAAAAATGGGGTAATTATAGAGATACTAATATAACATATATTGGAAGAAAATTAACAAGTACAGGATATTCACTTCTATCTTTTGGTGGACAAACAAATAGTACAAAAACTATATATAGTTCTGATGGTGATGGAGATTTACTTACAACAGGTGCAAGTAATCAAACAGAGACTTATCATATTTTTGATATTGCAGGAAATTTATGGGAACATACAGAAGAAATATCATTATGGCATAAAGATGCTAACCAAGATAATATTCAAAGACATACAATGAGAGGTGGAAGTTTTCTTCATAATTATGGGATGTATCCAGCTTGTTATCGCTTGGTTGATACAGGAGATAGTTATACTTATAGTTATACTGGCTTTCGAGTAGTATTATATATTAAATAAATTTTAAACTAAAGAACAAATAAGAAAAATTAAAGTTTTTTCTCTTATTTGTTCTTATTAGCATCACAGTTTTTAACTGTAAGGTGAAAATCTGTGATGCTTAGAGATTATATAAAAAATAGAGAGATGTAGAAATCCCTCTAAAAAAATAATAAAATTTATAAATTTACTTTTGGAATAACATTTGAATCTAAATATCTATTAATATTTTTCAAAGTTATACCTGTATTGACTGATAAATTAGATATTGAAGAAGCTGTAATATTGTTATCATTAATATAATTTGTTAACTTAGAAATTTCACATCTGTCTTTTGGAAGACATTTTGGACATACCTCAACATCTGATACGAAAAAACACCCACAACGAGCACATTTTTTAAACTCCATAAAAACCACCTCTATATTATTTTTTATCTTTTTAGACATTTTATCACATAAAAACAAAAAAAGAAACAAGTTTTTTAAAATATATTGACAAATTTTTAAAAGATAATATAATAAAATTAAAAAGACATAGAAAAACAAGGCTTGTGACATTTTAGAAAATATGAGAAGGGAAATTAGGATATGAGCAAACCAACTAGTACTATTTTAAAAATGCTAAAAACTAGAAAAGATTGCCCAACTGCTGAAAAAATATATATGGAAATAAAAAACGATATGCCAGATGTATCATTAAGAAGAGTACAATCTACTTTAGAGCATCTATGTGAGCAAGGGCTAATTATAAAGATAAAATCAAGAACAGGTGGACCTGAAAGATATGATGCTAGTGGATTACCTAAAATTACTTTTGAATGTTCAAAATGTGGAGAGATAGAAGATATATATTTGTATGATATACAACTAAGAAGACTATATGGAGAAATGAAAAAATTAGGACAAGAAATTGAAGCAGACACAGACCATTCGTATATTAATCTTAGTGGTATATGTAATAAATGCCGTAATTAAAAAATAATTTTCTAAATTCAAATATAACTAATAAAATATAAAAAAATTAGCACAAGGTATTGACAAGTGCTAATTTTTATTGTATTATATTAGCAGTCAATCAGAAAGAGTGCTAAGCATACGGATTGAAGGGGGATATATAATGGAAGAACGCAAAAAGAAAATCTTGCGTGCAATAGTAGATGAATATATAGAAACTGCAGAACCAGTCAGTTCAAATACTATAGTACAGAAATATGAACCTAATATTAGTAGTGCAACTGTAAGAAATGACATGGCAGAACTTGAAAAAATAGGCTATATTGAAAAAACACATACATCTTCAGGTAGAGTACCATCTGCAAAGGGATACAGGCTATATGTAGATGAACTTTTGAAATATGATGACATAAGTTTAGAAGAAATCAAATATATAGGAGAAAAACTTGAAACAAAAGTAAATCAACTTGAAGAACTAACAAAAATCACAACAAGTACAATTTCAGAAATAACTCACTATACAACAGTAAGTGTAGGACCAGAATCCTCAAAACAAAATATCGAAGAAATAAAATTTGTAATGCTAGGTTCCAGAATGTTAATGGCAATAATAGTTACAGAACTTGGATTAATAAAAGAAACAATTATAAAATTTGATGAGGACATTACACAAGAACAAGTAGATACTCTAACACATTTATTTAATAACAAATTAAAAGGAAAACCAATAGAAATGATTGATAAACCATTAGAAGAATATATTTTTAATGAACTACATTATAGTATTAACATAATAAAAACAATCATTGAAGAAATTAGAAAAATGATAAAAAAAGATGAAAGAATTTATTTGGAAGGGAGAAACAAAAACTTTGATTTGCCAGAATTCAAAAGTTTAGACACTGCTAGAAATTTTGTAAATGTATTAGATGAAAATGACACAATGTTAGATATATTAAAAAGTGGAGTAGCAGATGACATTCAAATATATATTGGTGATGAAAATAAAAGTGAAGAGCTAAAAGACTTTAGTATAATAACATTTAAACACTCGGTAGGGAATAAAGATATGGGAACAATAGGAATAATAGGACCTAAAAGGATGAATTATTCTAAGGTTATTTCTGTAATGAAATATATAAACAAAATTTTAAACGATAATGATGATACTAATGGAAAGGATGATATTAAAAAATGAATGATGAAGAATTAGATGAAAATAATATTGTAGAAGAAAATGCAGAAGTTATAGCTTCAGACGTTGATGTTCAAAAATTACAAGAGGATTTAGACAATACAACAGATAGATTAAAACGTTTAATGGCAGAATTTGATAATTATAAAAAAAGAGCATCAAAAGAAAGAGATCAATTATATAATTCATTAGTTGCAGATATTATGATGGCTTTTTTACCTGTAATGGATAATTTAGAAAAAGCAATAAATACTAATACAGGAGATGAAGGATACAAACAAGGAATGGAATTAGTTGCAAAACAGTTTAAAGAAGTATTAAAATCTTTTGGATTAGAGGAAATAAAGACAGAAGGAGAAATATTTAATCCAATTTTACATGAAGCAGTAAGCAGTGTTAAAGATGATACAAAGGAAAGTCAAGAAATTATAGAAGAATTTAGAAAAGGATACAAAATGGGAGATAAAGTTATTAGACATGCGATGGTTGTAGTCAATCAATAATGTTATTAATTTTAAAATATATAAATTCACAAAAGATTGTATAAATAATAAAAATAAATTTTTAGGAGGAATTTAAAATGGGAAAAATTATAGGAATCGACTTAGGTACAACAAATTCATGTGTAGCAGTTATGGAAGGAGGAGAACCAGTAGTAATACCAAATGCAGAAGGAGATAGAACTACCCCTTCAATAGTAGCTTTCTCAAAAAATGGAGAAAGATTAGTAGGACAAATTGCAAAACGTCAAGCAGTTACAAATCCAGATAATACAGTTATATCAATAAAAAGAAAAATGGGAACAGATGAAAAAGTTACAATAGAAGGAGACAAATTCTCACCACAAGAAATATCTGCTATGATTTTACAAAAATTAAAAGCAGATGCAGAAAACTATTTAGGAGATAAAGTTACACAAGCTGTTATAACAGTTCCAGCTTATTTTAGTGATAGCCAAAGACAGGCAACTAAAGATGCTGGAAAAATAGCAGGACTTGAAGTTCTAAGAATTATAAATGAACCAACAGCAGCAGCACTTGCATATGGAATGGATAAAGAAAAAGATCAAAAAATAATGATTTACGACTTAGGAGGAGGAACTTTTGATGTTTCAATACTAGATATAGGAGATGGTGTATTTGAAGTTTTAGCAACAAATGGAAATACACATCTAGGAGGAGACGACTTCGACCAAAGAATTATAGATTATTTAGTAGCAGAATTCAAAAAAGATCAAGGAATAGACTTAAGCCAAGATAAAATGGCGATGCAAAGATTAAAAGAAGCTGCTGAAAAAGCTAAAAAAGACTTATCAGGAGTAGGTCAAACAAATATTAACCTACCATTCATCACAGCAGATGCATCAGGACCAAAACACTTAGATATAAACTTAACAAGAGCAAAATTTGAGGAATTAATAAAAGACTTAATAGAAGCTACAGAAGGACCAGTAAACCAAGCATTAAAAGATGCAGGAATATCAGCTAATGAATTAAATAAAGTATTATTAGTAGGTGGTTCTACAAGAGTTCCAGCTGTTCAAGAAGCAGTTAAAAAAATCACAGGAAAAGATGCAGATAAAGGAATAAACCCAGATGAATGTGTTGCAGTAGGTGCAGGAATACAAGGAGGAGTATTATCAGGAGATGTTCAAGACTTAGTATTACTAGATGTAACACCATTATCATTAGGTATTGAAACATATGGAGGAGTATTTACAAAATTAATTGAAAGAAATACAACAATACCAACAAAGAAATCACAAATATTCTCAACAGCAGCAGATGGTCAAACAAGTGTTGAAGTTCACGTATTACAAGGTGAAAGAGAAATGGCAGCATACAATAAAACTTTAGGAAGATTCCAATTAACAGGAATACCAGCAGCACCACGTGGAGTGCCACAAATCGAAGTAACATTTGACATTGATGCAAATGGTATAGTTCATGTATCAGCAAAAGACATGGCAACAGGAAATGAACAAAATGTAGCAATCACAGCAAGTACAAATCTTTCTGATGAAGATATTGAAAAGGCTGTAAAAGATGCAGAAGCTCATGCCAGTGAAGATAAGAAGAAAAAAGAAGAAATAGAAGTTAGAAATAATGCTGAAAGTCTAATATATAATAGTGAAAAAACAATGACTGAACTTGGAGACAAAGTAAGTGGAGAAGAAAAAACAAAAGTACAAACAGAAATAGATAATGTAAAAAAAGCACTTGAAGGAAATGATACAGAAAAAATAAAACAAGCAACTGAAGGCTTAACACAAGTATTTTACAAGCTATCAGAACAATTATACTCACAAGCAAATGCTGGTGCAAATGCAGGAGCAGCACAAGGAGAAGGAAATCCAACTCAAGATGAAAATGGAAATGTATATGATGCAGACTATAAAGTAGAAGAAGATAATAATAATGACAATAAATAATTAATTGTAAAATATAGAATTATTTTATAATATAAATAAAAAATTAATAAGGGCACACATATAATGTGCCCCTACAATATTAATAAATAAAATGTGAAATGAAGGAGAAAACATGGCAGAGCAAAAAAGAGATTATTATGAAGTCTTAGGAGTATCTAAAACAGCAACAGCAGAAGAATTAAAAAAAGCATATAGGCAACTAGCAAAAAAATACCATCCAGATGCAAATCCTAATAATAAAGCAGAAGCAGAAGCAAAATTCAAAGAAGTAAATGAAGCATATGAAATTTTATCAGACCCTCAAAAAAGGCAAATGTATGACCAATTTGGATTTAATGGACCACAAGGAGGATTTGGTGGTGGAGGAAATGGATATTATTCTTACTCTACAAATGGATTTGATGGTTTTGACATAGATTTAGATGATATAGTATCTTCTATATTTGGAGGAGGCTTTGGAGGTAGGAGTTCAGCAAGAAGAAATGGACCAACTAAAGGAGCAGACTTAAGATATAATTTAGAGATAACCTTTGAAGAAGCATATAATGGTACAAAAAAGCAAATAACAATAAATAGAGAAGAAGAATGTAGTACATGTAAAGGCACTGGAGCAAAACCAGGAAGCAAAATAGATACATGTTCAGCATGTAAAGGTACAGGAGCTATAAAAACAATTAAAAATACAATTTTTGGGCAAACACAAACAACAAGAACTTGTGACATATGTGGTGGAACAGGAAAAATAATAAAAGAGCAATGTACAGAATGTCGTGGAAAAGGAAGAGTAAGAAAGCCAACAAAAATAACAGTAAATGTACCAGCAGGAATAGATGATGGTCAAACAATAGTATTAAGAGGAGAAGGAGCACCAGGAACTAAAGGCGGACCAAAAGGTGATTTAGACATAGTAATTTCATTAAAACGTAGTAATATATTTACAAGACAAGATGAAAATGTATTTTGTAATATACCAATAACAATAACACAGGCAACACTAGGAGCAGAATTACAAATACCAATGGTAGATGGAAGCAAACAAGCCTTTAAAATTCCAGAAGGAACACAAACAGGTACAAAATTTGCAATAAAAGGAAAAGGCTTTAAGAGTATAAATCGTGGATATTATGGAGACTTAATATTTACTGTACTAGTACAAACACCAAAAAAATTAACCAAAGAACAAAGGGCATTGCTTGAACAACTTGCTAAAACAATGAATGAACAACCACCAGTGAAAAAGAAGGGAATATTTGAGAGATAGATATTTGTAGGGGCGAGCATTGCTTGTCCGTGAAAGTATAAGAAATGGCAAAAGGCACGGTAAACACCGTGACCTTTTTGGCATTTTGTTTTGAGACCTTAAATTAGATCCCTAAATACAAGCCCTCATCAGCTGCCTTGCTTACAAAAGTATTGATGCTAGCATTATTACCATCATCATTACCAATAAAGCAATCTAGCTCATCTGTTAGATCAACAACATCATCATTACCAATAAAGCAATCTAGCTCATCTGTTAGATTAACAGTGTTATTAATTACCATAACATCATCATTACCAATAAAGCAATCTAGCTCATCTGTTAGATCAACAACATCATCATTACCAATAAAGCAATCTAGCTCATCTGTTAGATTAACAGTGTTATTAATTACCATAACATCATCATTACCAATAAAGCAATCTAGCTCATCTGTTAGATCAACAACATCATC
>CAPYID010000029.1 GCA_948739805.1 uncultured Clostridia bacterium
TCATTATTACCACCTTTTCCCCTTAAATGTTTTGATATTTCTATGCTAGCATACTGTTTATACTTTTTCAACTATTATAATAATATTTTAAAAACACCGAGAAAATAATACTTTCTCGGTGAAATGACACATATTTGTTACTCACTTATAGAATTACTATCATAATCTTTAGTTCATAATAGATATTGTACTAAAGTACCTTTTTACTGTAATTAATCGAAATGTGCCTTTATCCTACTACATAAGTCAGGATTTAATCTCACAAAATAATTTGCGTATTCTTCCCCAGGTGTAACTTCTGCACCAGATGAAATAACTCCTATAAGGTATCCTGACCTAACATCAATAAGTGCTCCTCCACTTTCACCCTCATGAACATCACATAATGCTACAAAGAATTTTTCGTCTGCATATGTAATGCTGTTAGTATCTGCATACATATAATATTGATGATCCCCAGGATATCCAATTGCAGTTACACTTGTGCCTAATTGGTCATAGTAATTATCATAATACCCAAATGGCTGTGACGTATTAAAACCTTTCTTCAAATCCAATATAGCCCAATCCCATCGATGATCATTGTTAACCGTCCATCCTTCATTACAAGTTAAATTCATCGCGTAAGTAGAGCCTAAAGGCTTACTATCTTTTCCACTTTTTGCAGGTGTTACTGTTACATTGAGAGCCCAACCCCCATGTTCAGAAGAATATACGCAATGACCAGCAGTCAACAATACATCAGAATAAACCAGAACACCTGAGCCACTAGTATGGAATAAATCAGGAAATAAAATTTCAAGATAACAAATATTGCAATATGGACTTTCAGTAGTATTTGTTATTTGAACCCGATTGTCTATACCAATAATACCATCATAAAGCGGATTGGTACCATACTCATCATACTGTATTGCATATGAACTTGTATCAGATAAATCACCCATCTGGTCAGCACCATACGTGATTTCTCCTGTTTCCACATTGTAGGTAATACTTGTAGCACTCTCCTGTTCATCTATGATGTCATCTGTGTTAACACCGAGTTCAGCAGCATAAACATTCATACCTGTCAGCGTCATTACCAATATTAAACCGAAACTCACCATCCGTTTGATTGTTTTTATTTTTCTCTTCATTGAGATACCTCCATTTTTTTTGTTTTAACTATATGTGTCATTTTTTATGTGCAATTCGCAGTTCTACGAATAGTACAATTTTATTTTACTACCTAGTTAATATATTATCAACATTTGGTAAAATTTTTTAAAATATGGTAAATTTTATCGCTATTCATTGCATTTTTTATATATAAATTTTGGTTTGTGGGTGGATAAAAATTACAGAGAATTATAATTTTATACGTTGTAGGGGCGATTAGCAATCGCCCGCTCTAACAAAAGCTTGCTAAAACATTATATTTTTAAGCATGTTCTTCGAAGGGCGGGCGATTAATAATCGCCCCTACAACGTATATTTATAATTTTGTATAATTTTTAAAATATAAAATCACCCCTACAAACACAAATTTATATATTAAAAATTGTAACTTTATAGTTTATTCAATAGTAAATTCTGCGTATAATTCTCTTTTTCCTTCTGCTGTATCCACTGATTTTACTATTCTATATTCTCCATTTTCTAATTCTCCATATCTTTCAGACCAATCTAAATCAAACTTTAGCTCCCCTGTTAAAGTGCTTATAGAAACCATTTCTACTAAATATATTCCTATTTGTTTTACAGGTTTCCACTCTCCATTTTCCTTTTTTTCTATGCTATAGTCTTTACCATATCTATGTTCTTTATCATTATCTTTTATGATGACTGTTGCACTTGTTCTCGTTAATGTTCCTTCTTTTATCGTCATTGTTATTTCTGATACGCCTTTATTAAATATACTTTTGTTTAAAATATAAATATAGCAAATGATATTAACACAAGTATTACTAAAACTATTATTGTTATTATTATCCCCTTTTTCATTATTACCACCTTTTCCCCTTAAATGTTTTGATATTTCTATACTAGCATACTATTTTTATTATTTCAACTATTATAATAATATTTTAAAAACACCGAGAAAATAATACTTTCTCGGTGAAATGACACATATTAGTTATCTATCCATGATTGACCAATACTAGCTCCAAGTGCATAAGCGGTCCCTAATGGTGCACTATTTTCCCCATTCATTGCAGGTATTACTTTTACTGATTTAGCAAATCCACCATGCTCACTTGAATATACACAATGACCACAAGTTAGGACTGCCAATAGGGACGGAGAATTATGGCAAAATATTGCCATAATTCTCCGTCCCTATTGGCACATTTTAAATGTGAGTTTTATGAATACTTTTTATATATCTATTCCAAGTAACTTATCTATTATCTCTTCATTATCTTCTTGAAGTTTTTCCTTTAGTTGTTCTCTTGCCTGTTCTTCTGACTTTTGTTTCATTTCTTGTTCTATCTCTTGTAATTGATTCTCTATTTCTTGCCTTCTTATTTCTTTTTCTTCTTCTGACATTTCAGCTAATTCTGCTTCATAAATTTTTTTAGATTCCTTATTTTCTTTTAATATTTCTTCTCTTTTTCTTTTCATTTCCTTTTCTTCTTCCGATTTTTCATTTGAATCTATTGTAGAAGCAGAGCTATTAAAAATATTATTCGCAATTTTTATTAATTCAGTTTTAAAGCAAATACTAAATATAATAATTCCTATTAATATGACAACCATTAATACAACTATTAAAATCCCTAATCTCTTTTTCATTTTTTCTCCTTTCAAAAATATACTTATATAAATATATTAACACATAAAAATATTTTTGACAATATTACTATTCAATTTAATTTTAATATTGTTATTTTTTCCAGAAAGAAGGTGGAAAATTCCACCCTCTTTCAATTGTTTCAGAGGAAAAGTATCTTAGTTACACTTTTTTGAAATCAAGCGCTAAAAGTATGCTCTTTTAAATCGCTGAGTCAGTTGCAATAAAGCAGAATGAATAATCTCCGTCAAACGGAATTTCTACTTTAACATTATAGCTTCCACCAGCCCAATAATGATCTCTTAATGAGCCATCAACAAGCATCGGATTCCACTGTATTTCACCCTGACCTCCTTTTGAAACGTATATTCTAGATACCTGAACACCATTTTTATACATAGTGACTTTAGCAGATGCAGCCCCCATAAATCCAAAATACACATAACCGCCTCCATCAGGCACATTGATTTGAAGATTCACTGTTGTTCTCTTATTACCAAAATAATGCTTTGTTAAATTAACAATATGAGTGTTTGCTGACATAGGTTCAATTGCATTTTGTTCTGTCAATACTTGAGCAATTGCAGTATTATTGTTTTCCCCAGCCTCAGCGGCAAAAGCAACTGTGGATAAAGAAACTGATATAGCAATAGCCATAATTAAGGACATAAACCGTTTTTGTAATTTTTTCATTGATAATACCTCCTAGAATACAATATTGATACTCTTCCTCTATATTACAAAGATGCCATAAAATTAGCATCAATGTAACTTATATCACAATAAATACTCTTGAGCATTTATTTAAAAACATTATAGCATAGTTTCTATAAATATGGACGAAATGATAAAAAATGGTAAAAAATAGGATATATTATCAAAATATTAACATTTTTTATAAATCTGAGTTTTTCAGTTAAGTAGCAAAACCTGCTCTTCAACTTATTTTATTTAGTACTGTATAAATTACTTTTTTTATTGTTGGCTTTTCGTCATCTACTATTCTAAAATATTCATTTAACCTTTTTATATCACATTCATAATACATACAATCTGTTGCATACCTAATATTACATCTTATAGTGTTTATTGACTCTTTATACTTTTCTGCTATTAGAGGGTATACATTACTTTGTAAGTTGTTTATTAGTGTTAACTTTCTATTTTTATAAACTTGTAAAATTGCATCTATAAGATAATTCGTTCCTTTATATTTAAGATTATATTTTATATATTCTAATTCTTTAACAATTTCTCTCCTTTTTGCTTCTATATCTTTATTTAATATTACTTGATTAACCTTATAAATAATTTCATCGCTATTTGATTTTTTTAATATATAGTCTGCAATCATATGTTCTTTAGAAATTTCTTCTATAGCATTCAAGCTATCTGACAGTATTATTATAGAAGCTCTATAATTCTCCTTTTTATAATCGCTTAACTTCTCTAACATTGCATTTACACTATTTTTAACCATTTCTAAATCTAAAAATGCAACATCTATTTCCATGTTGTTTAATATATTTATTGTTTCATTCTCGTTTGTAGATATTCTTGATATTCTAATGTTGTAATTTTCTGCTATTATTTCATTCGTCAATCTTTTTATTATTTTTATATCATTTGCCGCTATTAATATATTTAACATATTTTATCACTCCATTTCTACTTATTAGATACAAAAAATTTAATATTGGTTGCAATTTCATAATTTTTTTAACAAAGTAATAAAATATTGCTAGTTAATAATCATCTTTTATACTATAATCAATTTTAGGTAAGAGTGAAAAATTTTCCAGTTTTAACATATATAAAAAACACCGAGAAATAATTCTCTCTCGGTGAAATGACACATATTATTTATTAACAGTAACTAACTACTAAAATATTCTTATACAGTTTGCTAAAATAGTTATTGTTGTACTTCATCAATATGAGCTTTTATTCTACTGTATAAATCTGCATTTATTCTAACCGCACCATTGTAAAAATACACATCATTTTCTTTATATTCGGTTACAATAATTCCAGCAATTTTACCTGATTCTAGAGCCATAACTGGTGCTCCACTATCGCCTGCTTGTGTATCACATAAAATTTTCAAGTATCTCTCCCCAGCTGCAGATATACTATTTGTATCCTGCCACATTTGAAATCCTTTATCACTAGGATACCCAACAGTAGATGCTTTCAGACCTATATAAAGAGTATAATTTTTGTTATAGCTAACTCCAAGCCACGAACTAAAACTTTTATCCAAATCTACAATGGCCCAGTCCCATTCAATGGATTTATTCTCAGTCCATTGTGAATTTGATGTTATTGTTGTACTGTGAGCTGTACCATAAGGGCGATTCTGTCCATCTGAGTTTAATGCTGGCACTACCATTACTGATTTAGCCCAACCGCCATGGTTATGTGAATACACCATATCACCAGCGGTTAACATTACAGTACTATATACTAAAGAACCTGTTCCTCTTTTAACGTTACCATCTGGAAATGTTGATTCAACATAGCAAATAGCATTATAAGGGTATACTGTTGTATTACTAACCATAATTCTGTCATCAGGACCAATGATTCCTGTTGGAGAAATCTCCTCGCCATTTACGCCGTTTAATTCAGCACTGTCCACATCTTCCAGAATATAGTCTTCAGCATTACCATATGTGATTTCTCCTGTTTCCACATTGTAGGTAATACTTGTAGCACTCTCCTGTTCATCTATGATGTCATCTGTGTTAACATCGAGTTCAGCAGCATAAACATTCATACCTGTCAGCGTCATTACCAATATTAAGCCGAAACTCACCATCCGTTTGATTGTTGTTATTTTTCTCTTCATTGAGATACCTCCATTTTTTTGTTTTAACTATATGTGTCATTTTTTATGTGCAATTCGCAATTCTACGAATAGTACAATAATATTTTACTACCTAGTTAATCTATTATCAACTTTTGGTAAAATTTTTTAAAATATGGTAAATTTTGTCGCTATTCATTGCATTTTTAATATATAAATTGGGGGTTGTATGTGTGATTTTATTATATAAAATCACAATGAATAATTAATAATGAATGGTGAATGATGAATAATATCTGTGCCAATAGGGACGGAGAATTATGGCAAAATACTGCCAGAATTCTCCGTCCCTATTGGCATAGTTTATTCAATAGTAAATTCTGCGTATAATTCTCTTTTTCCTTCAGCTGTATTCACTGATTTTACTATTCTATATTCTCCATTTTCTAATTCTCCATATCTTTCAGACCAATCTATTTTACATTTTATTTTTCCATCTTTTCCAGGTATCCAGCCAACAAAAGTAAATATGTACCTATTAATTTCTGTCATAGATCTCCACTCACCATCTTCTTTCTTATCTATACTATAAATTTCCCCACAACTATAATCACTTTTGCTTTCTAAAACAACTGTTGCACTCTTCCTTGTTAATGTTTCCTTTTTTATCGTCATTGTTATATCTGATACACCTTTATTAAATATACTTTTGTTTAACATTATAAATATAGCAAATGATATTAACACAAGTATTACTAAAACTATTATTGTTATTATTATCCCTTTTTTCATTATTACCACCTTTTCCCCTTAAATGTTTTGATATTTCTATGCTAGCATACTGTTTATACTTTTTCAACTATTATAGATAATTACTATTGTTTTAGTATTTATAGTTTATTCAATAGTAAATTCTGCATATAATTGCTTTTCTCCTTCAGCTGTATTCACTGATTTTACTATTCTATATTCTCCATTTTCTAATTCTCCATATCTTTCAGACCAATCTAAATTACATTCTATTTTTCCATCTTTTCCAGGTATCAGTCCAAGAAGATTAAATGGATAACTATTAATTTGATTTACCGATTTCCACTCGCCATTTTCTTTTTTATCTATACTATAACTTTCTCCACAACCATAGTCATTTTTACTTTCTAAAATAATTGTTGCACTCTGCCTTGTTAATGTTCCTTCTTTTATTGTCATTGTTATATCCGCTTTACCTTCATTAGATACATTTTTGTCTAACATTATAAATATAGCAAATGACATTATAATAAGTATTACTAAAACTATTATTGTTATTATTATCCCTTTTTTCATTATTACCACCTTTCCCCTTAACTTTTTTGATATTTCTATACTATCATACTATTTTTATTATTTCAACTATTATAATAATATTTTAAAAACACCGAGAAAATAATACTTTCTCGGTGAAATGACACATACTGGTTAGCTGTTGCTAAATTACAGAATTTTTTTATGAAATATGATACTTTCGTTATTTATAGATATCATTACTACGTTTAGTCATAATGCTCCTGTATAAGACTACATAACTCAGGAGTTAATCTGAGGCAACGATTTGCATATTCTTCTCCAGGTTTAATCTCTTCTTCATTTGAGATAATCCCTATAAGATACCCTGACTTAACATCTATAAGTGCTCCGCCACTTTGTCCACCAGTCATATCACATAAAACTGTATATTGATATTCAGTAACATATGAAATGCTATTAGTATCAGCATACATATAATATTCAAGACCAGAATCACCAGGGTATCCAATTGCTGTTACGCTTGTACCTAATTGAGCATAGTAGTCATTATAATACCCAAATAATTGCCAAGTATCAAAACTTCTATCTAAATCAATAATCGCCCAATCTCCATCATAATTTTTGTTGTCTACCCACTCTTTGCTACACCTAACTTTAGTTGGGTAAGCTGTTCCTAGAGGTTCATTATCCTTGCCATTCCCTCCTGGTGCTATTTCTATTGAGGTAGCCCATCCACCACGATCATGTTGGTATACACAATGAGCTGCAGTTAATAACACGTCAAAATAAACTAAAACACCAGAGCCTATAGTCGTACTACCATTAGGATATGTAATTATAAGACGGCAAACGTTCCTATATGGGCTATCAGTTGTATTTGTAATACGAACTCGATTGTCTATACCAATGACATGATGAGTATTAATATCATATTCATCATTTTGTATTTCTAGTGCACTTACATCAGGTAACTCCTCAACTTGGTTCACTTCATATGTGATTTCCCCTGTCTCCATATTGTATGAAACAGTTTTCAGCTCATCTACACTACCGACATGGTTACCCTCGTCTTCTGCCGCATAAACATTTATACCTGTGAGCATCATTGTTAATACTAAGCCTAAGCTCATTATCCGCCTAATTGTTTTCATTGAAATACCTCCATTTTTTGTTTTAACTATATGTGCCATTTTTTATGTGCAATTCGCAGTTCTACGAATAGTACAATTTTATTTTACTACCTAGTTAATATATTATCAACATTTGGTAAAATTTTTTTATATATGGTAAATCTTATCGCTATTCATTGCATTTTTAATATATAAATTTTGGTTTGTGCCAATAGGGACGGAGAATTATGGCAAAATTTTCCTTCCCAATTGGCATACAAGTTAAGATTATATTTCAATTTTTCCACTAAATCTTTTGTTTATCATTTTTCTTAGTTTTTGGTTGTCTTCCTTTTCTAAGTCTGGATCTTCTATGGAAATTTTATTTGCTAGTTTTTGTACTTGTTTTAATATGTCTATGTCTTCAAATAGATTTGCTATCTTAAATTCTGGTAGTCCATGTTGTTTTGTTCCGAAAAAGTCTCCAGTTCCTCTTAGTTCTAAGTCTTTTTCAGATATGATAAATCCATCATTTGTGTCTTGCATAACTTTCATTCTTTGCATTATAGTGTTTGAGTGCCCTTGATATTTTAATATACAGTATGATTGATATTCTCCTCTTCCTACTCTCCCTCTTAATTGGTGTAATGTTGCTAGACCAAATCTTTCTGCATTTTGTATTACCATTATACTTGCATTTGGTACATTCACTCCTACTTCTATTACTGTTGTTGATATTAATATATCTATTTTTCCATCTTTGAATTCTTGCATTATTGCATCTTTTTCTTTTTGTTTCATTTTTCCATAGATGTATTCTACTCTGAATTCTGTGAATACTTGATTTTTGTAAATTTCTACCATTTCCATTACTGATTTTGCATTTATTTCTTCATTCTCTTCTACTAATGGACATACCATATAACATTGTCTACCTTCTTTTATTTGCTTTTTTATAAAGTTGTTTATCCTTTCTTCCATTCCTTTTGTTACAGCAAATGTTTCTATTTTTTTTCTGTCTGGTGGTAGTTCGTCTATTGATGATATGTCTAAGTCTCCATATAAAATTAATCCTAATGTTCTTGGGATAGGGGTTGCTGTCATTACTAGAGTGTCTACATTTTTACCTTTTGCTGAGATTATGCTTCTTTGATTTACCCCAAATCTATGTTGCTCATCTGTTACTACTAGTCCTAGGTTTTTGAATATTATATTTTCTTCAAGTATTGAGTGTGTACCAATTAATATATTTATCTCTCCATTGCTAAGTTTTTGTATTACTTCTTCTTTTTTCTTTTTGGTCATATTGCTAATTAATAGTTCACAAGTTATTCCAAATGGTTCTAGTATTTGTGTGAAACTTTCTAAGTGTTGTGTAGCTAGTATTGATGTTGGTGCCATTATTGCCATTTGATATCCTGATTTTACTGCTTTGTATGCTGATATAATTGCTACTATTGTTTTGCCTGAGCCTACATCTCCTTGTAATAGTCTATTCATTACCTTGTCTGATTCCATGTCTTTGTCTATTTCACCTAAAACTCTTAATTGTGCTTTTGTTAGTTTAAATGGTAGTGAGTTTATTATTTCAGACATTTTTACGTCTTTACTAAATTGTATTCCATTATGACCTTCTATTGTTTTATTTTTTAAATTGTTTAATAATAACTGCATTGTGAGTAATTCCTCAAATGCTAGCCTTCGCTTTGCATGTTTGAATTCTTCAAAGTTCTTTGGAAAGTGTATTTTGTTTGTTGCTTCATTTATTCCCATTAGTTTATATTCTTTTAGTATTTTTTCTGGTAGTATTTCTTCTATTTGCCCATTAACAATTTTTAAACCGTTTTCTATTATTTGTCTTAGTACATTTTGCGATAATTTATATGTTGATGGATAGATTGGTATTATTTTTCCTGTGTTTTTATTCTCATTTTCACTGTCAAATACAGGTGAGTTCATTGTGGCTGTTCCTGTTTTTTTACTTATTCTTCCATAAAAGTTATACCATTTTCCACTTACAAATTTCTCTTTTAAATATTGCTGGTTATACCACACTATTTCCATTGTTCCTGTTTCGTCTCTTACTAGCATTTTACAGATTTTCATGTTTCTTTTTGCATTTATTACATGAAATCTTGATGCAGGTATTGCTTTTATTAGTGCTTCTTCTCCATCTTGTAAGTCTTCTATTTTTCTAGGTTTTCCTCTGTCTTCATAGTCTCTTGGATAATATGTAATTAAATCTTCTAGTGTATATATTCCTAAATTATTTAATAATTTTACTTTTGTTGGTCCTACACCTTTTATATATTGAACATCTTGATTTAATTCCATTCTTGCTTTCATTCCTTCCTAGGCTTAATATCTTGTTTATTTCTAAGTATTTTTTCTTTTCGCATTTTTCTATATTATTTTTATCATATTTTTATTGATTTGTAAATCGTTTGTTTGGATAAAATTATAGTATTTGAATGACTAAATTGGGTAGATATATTAAAGGGACGCCTTTTGGGCGTCCGTTAAAGTAGCTGTGCAAGCAACTACTTTTATTTTTTTATTACCTGCGAGATTATATACATCGTCGCAGTTTTGTATTTTTTTACTTCTGTACTTTTAGAGCCTTCTGTTTTCCAGCCCCGTTTTATTTCTTTAGCAAGCTCATCTTTAAATTTCTTCTTTGCCGTTTTTTCATTCTTATCCATAGCGACTATTATTTTGTATTCCATATCTCTTCTCCTTTTTTTATTTATACATAAAAAACTTCCATCTTGCACTGGACTACTTTCTCTGCAAAAGCAGAGATTTTTTACCTATTTACACTTGGCAAATTCTATCTATATTATATCAAATTTGGGGTCAAAAGTCAATTTTATGTAAAGTGTTTTCACCAATTATTACATAATATTATAAAAAATAACCCTAGCATATCTTGCCAAGATTATTTTTTATATTTACATCAAAATTTACACATACGATGCCTTTTTATAAAATTGCAAATTTTCCATGATTTTTCACATCTTTCATGCCTTTTTATAAAAATCCAGTAAAATTTGCTTCGCAAATTTTCCATGATTTTTCACATCTTCGATGTCTTTTATACATTTACCATATCCTTTAGTGCTTTTCCAGCTTTGAATGCTGGTGCTTTTGATGCTGGTATTTTTATTTCTTCTTTAGTTCTTGGGTTTCTTCCTTTTCTAGCTGCTTTTTTTCTTGTTTCGAAAGATCCAAAACCAACTAATTGTACTTTGTCTCCTTTTACTAATGCTTCTGCTACTATTTCTGTGAATGCGTTTAAGTTAGCTTCTGCACTTTTTTTTGTTTCTCCTGTTTTTGCAGCCATTGCTGCGATTAATTCAGATTTGTTCATTTTTAATTACCTCCTATTTTTGGTAGATGATGTTTGCTTCACCTACTCTAACAACATTATTCGTCAATTTAATACAAAATCCTTCTTTTTTTATATTTATTTTTTATTTTTTCTTGTAGTTACTTGGTTTTTTGGGTTTTTTTGCCTTTTTGTTGCTGTATTTATCTTATTTAAAATGTTTTCCTTTTCCATATATACCAACGTTTTCAAGGATTTTTACTATTTTTGCTCCATATGGTATCATTTTCAATTCTTCTTTGTCTAAAACTTTTAAGGCCAATAAGGATAATGCATATATTACTATTGCTACTATTATTGCTATTATTGTTGCTATTCTCATAGAAATTATACCTTCTAATAATAAATATGTGTAATATGAGCATATTCCCATTATTATTGTGGCAATTATTGGTTTTATTACACATTTTCCAAATTTGATGTCTAGTTTTATGGTTTTTATTAATACTATATAACTTAAGGCAAATGCTACTATGTTATTTATTATTGAACCTATGGCTGCTCCATATACTCCAATTTCTGGAATTTGTATTAGCCATATATTGATTGCTAGTTTTGTGATTAACCCTATTGTTGATGTTATTGCTGGTGTCATTATTTTTCCTAGTCCTTGTAATGCACCATTTATCGTTTGTGATAATACTGAAAATATTATTGTTATTGCACTCATTTGTAATAATAGACTACCATTTGTTGCTTTTGGAAATAATAAATCTAATATTTGCTGTGAAAATATCATCATTCCAATTGTGCATGGTAATCCTATTAGTATTGATATTAGTACTGAAAATGATATTCTTTTGCTTGCATTTTCTTTTTCCCCTCTTGCCATTGATGATGATATTGAGGGGACTAACGCTGTTGCAAATGCTATGTTAAATGATAATGGTAGTGTGATTAGTGTGTCTACTTTTCCACTTAGTATTCCATATTGCGATTTTGCTTGTGCTTCTGTTAAAAATTTTTTTAGCCCTCTTACTACTGTAATTGAGTCTATGTTTTTATTTAATGTAGACATTATTGCACTTAATGTAATTGGTGTTGATACAAATAGGATTTTTTTTACTACTTTTTTTAGACTTTCATGTTTATAGTTTACTGAATTTTTTATTTCTATTGCTATATTTTTTTTGTAGATTTTATAGTATAGTGTTAAATATCCAAAGCTTAATAATACTGATAGTGTTGTGGCTAAGTTTGCTCCTGCTGACATTAGTGTTGTGTTTAAGTTTGTGCTTATTCCTACTATTTCTACTACAATGACTGTAAGTAGTGTTTTAAATACTTGTTCTAGTGTTTGAGATTTTGCTGTTATTGATATTTTTTCTCTTCCATTGAAATATCCTCTTAGTACTGATGCTATTGTGACAAAGAATATTGCTGGCGATAATGCTACTAGAGTCATTTCAGCTTCTGGTATTTGCAATATTACATTTGATATATATCCTGCTCCTACAAATAATACCATTGTAGCTATAAACCCTATTATTCCAAATGTTAATATGGCAATTTTAAATATTCTATGTGCTCCTTTGCTATCTCCTATTGCAACTTTTTCTGATACTAATTTGGATATAGCATTTGGTACTCCTATTGATGATATCGTAAGTAATAATGCATATATTTGGTATCCACTACTATATATTGCGTTTCCTGTGTCACCAAATCCTTCTTTGTTTGTAAGATATATTTTATATACTAGCCCTAGTAGCTTTATTATTAATTGCGAAATCATTAGTACTAATACACTCTGCATGAAACCTTCTTTTTTTATTCTTTTCTTTTTAGCGCGACTCATTTCTTTTCCTTTCGTTTTTTATTATGTATGATTGATATATTATATTACTGAATTTATATTTTATTATCTTAAGTTAGTATTTATTATATTATTAAGTTCATATTTTATCAATATTTTTTAGTGTTTATTTTAAGGAATTGTTACATCGTATTTTTAAAGAGCACATATAATGTGCCCTTATAATAAATCTCATTTATTTATGTATTATAGTTTATACTAGTTGTAAGACTTGTACAAAATTATAGATTAATAAGCTATTTACTATTGTAAATGTTACAAAAACCGCTAATGCAATTGATAATATCTTATTTTCTTTCATTTTTTTCCATATTCCTAAATTAAAATCAAATAACCTTTTCATATATACCTTTCCTTCCCATTTGTTCTTAAAAATTTTTGCATTTTTTCCAGTTGTATTACCTCTTTTATAATATATATGATAGGTTATTCGATTTTATGACTATTTTTTATTAACTTCTTTTTATGTTGTTGTTTCTTGTTCCCATACTGCATATATTGTTACACTATTTGCTGGCATTGTACCATATGAACCTCCTGCACTCCATTCTGCACTTGTTGCTGTTGACGAACTTGCCCAACCTTTAAATGTATATCCTGATCTTGTTGGTTGTGTTGTTGATAAGGTTACTGATGAACCATAATTATGGCTACTTGATGATGGTGCTCCACTTCCTCCATTTGCATCATATGTTAATGTATAGCTATTTACTTCCCATATTGCATACCATGTTATGTTATAGTTTGGCATAGTAAATTCACTTCCTGAAGCTTGTCCACTTGTTGCATTTTGATTTGTTGACCAACCTTTAAATGTATATCCTACTCTTGTTGGAGTTGCTGTTGATAATGTAAGTTTGTTTGTATATTGCCCTGTTGTTGAGGCTGGCATTCCTGCTACTGTGTCTGTTGTATTTGAATTATATGATATTGTATACCATAGTGGATCATATCTTGCTTTTATTGTTGAGTTTTGCGTTCTCATAGTTATTTTATATTTATAGTATTGAACTGTTATGCCACCTTCCTCTTTTTCATCTGGTATTGTTTCTATAAGTACACTTCCTTCTGTGTTGTCCCATCCTGTAAATCCATATCCTGCTGCTGGCGTTGGATTGGCTGGCCAATATTCTTCATTAGTTTTTAAGTTTTTACTTGTTTCAGATACTGTACCTCCATTTGCATCTATTGTTAGTGTATATGAGTTTATCGACCATACTGCATATAATGTTATAGAATCTGGTCCAGAGTATGTTTTTCCTGGTGCATATTTACTGTCTGCTGATGTAGCACTTGAATCTGTTGACCAGCCTAAGAATGTATATCCATCTCTTGTAGGTTCTGTTGATGATATTGTTATACTTTCTCCTATATTACCATTTTGATCCTCTGGTCCATTTTTTCCTCCATTTGTGTCATATTCTATTGTATAGTTTCCAGCACTCCATATAGCATATAATGTTACATCTGCATTTTCACTATATATTGAACCTGATGCATATTCTGTTCCTGTTCCATCTTGTTTTGTATTCCAACTTTCAAAGTAATAGTTGTCTCTAGATGGTCTTTGAGACGTTATACGAATATCTTCTTGGTAAAGTTTTGTTTGTTTGTCTGGTTCTGGTGATCCTCCATTTGCATTGTACGTTATTGTATATTCTTTTAGTTTCCATACTGCATATAATGTTACACTCGTTCTTTCTTTATATGTATCTCCTGAATCATATTCTTTTTCGTCTTCTGTTGGTGAAGGTTTTGTTGACCATCCTATAAAGTCATATCCTTCTCTTGTTGGCTGTAAATTTGTTATGGTTATATCTTGGTGTTTTTTAGCTGTTTGTGTTTGTGGTGCATTTTCTCCTTCATTTGCATCATATACTATTGAATATGTTTCTCCTTCCCATACTGCATATAGTGTTAAATCTCTGTTTAGTGTATAAGCATTTCCTGGTGCATAATTTGCATCTGCTGCTTGAGCATTGCTATTTTCTGACCATCCCTTAAATATATATCCACTTCTTGATGGCTCATATTTTTCTATATAATATGGTAATCCATATGTTTTTTCAAAGGTTTTCTGTAGCTCATATGGTAGTTCTCCTTCGTTTGCATCATATGTAATTTTAAATATTATGTCTTCATATACTGCACTTAGTTTTAAGTTCTCAGTCGCAATATATTTGTCACCTGGTGAATATTGTTTTCCATCTATTGTCCTCCAGTATAAAAATATTTTTCCATCATATGATATCCCTATATCTTTTATTGTGTATTCTGTTCCTTTTTCTACTTCCTCCAGCTCTCCATTCATTCCACTTGCTGTTATATATTCAATCTTAACTGTTTCATGTGACCATACTGCATATAATGTTGTGGTTCCGTCTTCTTCAAATTCTTGACCTGCTTTATATTCCACTGGACCATTTGGATTTTTTGACCATCCCAAAAATACATTATCTTGTCTTGTTGGAGTTTTACTTGATATTTTATAATTTATTCCACCTATTTTTGTTTCCTCAATTTGATTATTAGTACCATCACTCCATTGTCCGCCATTTGGGTCATAAGTTATTACATATTCATTTGCATATACTGCATATAAATGTAATGTCTTACCTTCCTCTAGATATATTGTATCTCCTGGTTTTATTTCTGGTTGTTGACCATTTTGCGTTTTTGTCCATCCTATGAAACTTTCTCCTATTATTTTTGGTGTTTCCGATATTATTTGAAGTCTTCCTATTTTGGTCTCAACTGACTTTTGTTCGCTGTCAGTCCCATCTGTCCACATTCCTGCACCAGCATGATACGTCACTGTAAACGTTTTTTCTTTATCTAAGTTTATATATGATGATGCTTTTACTAGTTCATATCTTATTCTTCCTACTGCTGTATAATATGGAATTAGTATTCTAGATTTTTGGTCTTTATTTAATGATTTATTTTCTAAAAATTTTTCCATTGTATATACATTTTCATTCTCTACAGATTCTACTTCACATTCATAGTCTGCATATTCATTGTGCTTATAATAATAAAAATAATCATTTGATTTTTCTGGTGAATATCTATATCTTTCAAATCCTACTGATGGATACCCTATAATTTCATTTTCATTGTTATCTTTCATAGTATTTATCAAGTCTTCGCATGTTATTTTATGATAATATCCATCTGATTGTCTCTTACCTGTAGAATTTTTCTGATATCTTATAAAATCTATTGCTTTTGCACTATTATATTTTTGATTTGTTGTACTATTTACTACTACATAATTATTATAACTTGTTGCTCCTATTGGTATGTCTTTTAAAAATGCTATTATTGATATATTGTTTAAGATTTTTTCCCAGTCTACACCTGTTAATTGTGGCATTTCATATGTTTCTGAGACACCACCTTCATAATTGTATATTGCTTTATTTAAGTTTGTTATCATAGAATTTTTTATTACATCTATTTTTTCATTCATAAATGGTGATTCTTCACTTTCTGGGTCATTTCCTTCTCCTATTTTTAAAATGGCTTTGTCTTCTGAGTTTAATTTGTTTACTACCTCATTATATAATGTAGTAAATTTTTTTGCTTCATAATAATACATCATTGCATCTGTTGTTTCTCTTTCTTGATCACGCTTAACTGCTCCATTTTTGTTAGATAATGGTTTGTTCTCATATATCGTTTCTGGTGTAATATCATATTCTTTATACTTTATCCAAGATTTCTTTCCTTCTGATTCTGTTCCAGCATCTATTACTTTTGTTATTACATCTCCATTTTCGTCCTTAGTTTTTATGTATGTAAAGTCTCCTGAAACTTCAACATCGTCTGGTACTACTAAGTATCCCGCTTCTGATATCGTTTTTCCATTATATGTTCCATATATAGATACATAGTTGTCTAGTGAAAATGATATAGTAATATTTGTATTATTACCATTAGTATAAGTTTTTGTATAATATACATATGGTTTTAGTTCTCTTCCTGTGTTTGTGTCATTTTGAGAATATATATAATATCCATCATATAGTCCAAATACAATTGCTGGTACACGGCTTAGTATATAGTCATTTGATGCTCCTGATAGATTTAGACTTGTGGATAAACTTGTTGCAAATGTAGAGATTACAGCTTCTAGGTCTCTTATTTCTTCTCCGATTACTGAAGATTTATCATTGTTTACTGTATTTAGTTCAAATGCTGCCATTGTATCAAATGTTGCTCCTAATAGTGCTGTATCATATTTTGTTTTTGTTGCTAATGTGTCTATTTGTAATCCTGTATATTGTGACATTATTAGTGCCATTGGTAACATTATTACTAAAAATATTAATATTAAATGTTGTAATTTCATTGGTTTATTCCTTTCTATTATCTTTATCTTAGCCTACATATATATGTTACCATTAATTAATTCTAAAATCAACAAATTATGACCTTTTTCATATTTTTTCCATATCGATTTTTATTTTTATATTTTTTCTCACTCCACCAATGGCACCCCTACATTAATTTTTTTAAGATCTTTTCTGCTAATTCTTCATTTATCCCTTTTACCTTGGTTAATTCTTCTATTGTTGCATTTTTTATTTTTTCTACTGTTCCAAATTCTTTTAATAATGCTTGTTTCTTTTTTTCTCCTATTCCTTCTATTTCATCTAATACTGATTTTGTTACTGCTTCTTCTCTTAGTTTTCTATGATATTCTATTGCTGTTTCATGTACTGTATCTTGAAATGTTGTTATTGTGTTGAATAGCTTTTCTGATATTTGTATTTCTTTTCTGTCTTCTCCTATTAATGCTCTTGTTTGATGTTTATCGTTTTTTACCATTCCATATACTGGAATTTGTAAGTTGTATTTGCTTATTGCTGTTTTTATTGCTCTTATTTGTGTTATTCCTCCATCTGCTAAGATTAAGTCTGGTAGTTCTCCAAATCCTCCTTTTGGATTTTCTATTGAATGCTTTAATCGCCTTGTTACTACTTCTTCTGTACATCTTGGGTCATCCTGTCCAAATACTGTCTTTATTCTAAATCTTCTTGATAGACTTTTGTTTATTTTCCCGTCTTTCATTACACACATTCCTGCTACCATAAATGTTCCTGATATATGTGATATATCGAAACTTTCTATTTTTCTTGGTAGCTTTCCTAATTTTAGTTTTTCTTTTAGTTCATTTAATATGTCATATTTGTCTTGTTCTTTATTGTTTAAGGTTATAAGTGCATTTTGTTCTGCCATTTCTATAAATCTTAGTTTTTCTCCTTTTTGTGGTGATTTTAGTTCTACTTTTCGTTCTGCCATTTTAGTTAGCCATTCTTCAATGCTTTCTTTGTCTTCTATTTCTTCTCTTAACATTATTTTTGATGGGATGTTTAGATTATTCATATAATATTGTTTTATAAATCCTGATAAAATTTCTTTGTCTTCCATGTCTTTTAAGTTATCAAAAAAGTAGTGTTCTCTTCCTATCATTTTACTTCCTCGTACAAAGAAAATTTCTATACATACTATTAGCTCATTTTTTGCGAGTCCTATTACATCTATATCATTTATGTTTGTGTTTGATACTTTCTGCCTTTGTGATATGTTTTCTATGGCTTGTATTCTGTCTCTTAGCTCTGCTGCTGTTTCATAGTTTTGTGATATTGCTGCATCAGTCATTTCTTCTTTTAGTTTATTTATTACTTTTTCTATTTTTCCATCTAATAACATTTCTATTTTGTGTATTTGTTCCATATATTCTTCTCTTGATACTTTATTTACACATGGTCCTAAGCATCTTCCTATATGATAGTTTAGACATACTCTTTTATTTGATTTAAAGTTTTTACATTGTCTAATTTTGAATTTTTCTCTTATGAAGTTTACCATTTCTTTTGCACTGCCGAGGGTTTGCATATGGTCCAAAGTATTTTGAACCATCATTTACTAGCTTTCTTGTGATAAAAACATTAGGGTATTGGGATTTTACATCTATTTTTATGTATGGATATGTTTTATCATCTTTTAATAGTACATTGAATTTAGGTCTATTCTTTTTTATTAAATTACATTCTAGTATTAAGGCTTCTGCTTCATTTTCTACTACTATATATTCAAAATGGTCTACTAATGAGACCATTTTTTCTATTCTTGTTGTTTTATTATTTTTTCTAAAGTATTGTCTAACTCTATTTTTTAGTGATATTGCTTTTCCTACATATATGATTTTGTCTTCTTTATCATGCATTATATATACTCCTGGTTTTGCAGGTAGTTTTTTTAATTCTTCTTCTATGTTAAACATCGTTTACCCCTCTATATACCCAATATAAGGAAGATTTCTATACATATTATCAATATCAAATCCATAACCAATAATGAATTTGTCTGGTACTATAAATCCAACATGGTCAAGTGGCACTTCAAATTCACGTCTACTTGCTTTATCTGCTAATGTACAAACTTTTAAACTTGCTGGATTTTTGCTTTTTAAGTAGTTTAATAAAAATGTCATACTTCTTCCTGAGTCTACTATGTCTTCTAATATTAATACATGTTTACCTTCTATTGGTTCTCTTAAATCTTCTAGTAATTTTATTTCTCCTGTACTTTGTGTTCCTTCATAACTTGAAATTGTTAAGAATTCATATTTTAATTTTGTTTTCATTTTTAGTGTTAAATCAACTGTAAAGAATACTCCTCCTCTCATTACACATACAACTGTAACTTCTTTTCCTTCATATTCTTTATCTAGTTGTTCTGCTAGTTCATATAATCTTTTTTGGATTTCTTCTTCACTTATTAGTACTTTTATTTTTTCTTCCATACTTCATTTTTCCTTTCTTTATTTAAGGATTTATTTCCCATATTATATAATAGTTATTGCTGATTTTCAATTGTTTTTATGATAAATTTGGAAGAAACCAATTTTCTATGATTAAATTTCTTATCTTTCATGGGCACATTGCAATGTGCCCCTACATTAAATTTTAAATATTTTTATAATTAATGCAGATATATAAATTAATTCGATGGGCGGACACAGGGCCCGCCCCTACATATTATTTTTGATATATTTGTAACAATATCTTGATGAATAATTTGTATATTTTTGCATAAAATACTATTTATATAATTTTTTTGATTTTTAGGAGGTACACATACACATGCCTTATACAAAATATTTTAAAGATAAAAACAATTCTAATTCCCAAAATATTAATCGTAATATGGAGTTGATTAATTCTATTTTTAAGACTCAGTCTGAGCTATTGAGTGCTACTAGTAATTATGACTATGCAGAAGGAGAAATGATTGATTATTATTCTTATCATATAAAGGCTACTAAGTCTAAGTTAGATTACTTAATGAAAAATGCTAAGTCTTGTGGTATTGCTATTGATAGACTACAACAACTTGAATTAAAATCTTTTGAGGATTATCAAGTTGGATAACCATATTATAATAATTTATATTTTTTTAAATAATAAGTATAGGTTGGAAAAAATTGTTATTTGACTAGGCGTTCAAAAAAGAAATACTGGAAATGTACTTGTTGTACATTGAGGATTTTCTTTTGAAGAACAACAACGTCAAATGGCAATTTTTTTCAAGCAATCTGTTCTAAATAGCCAAGCTATCACATATTTATATCATGAGGTGATTAGCTTGGATATTTATACAATTCTTGGTTTTTTGACTGGATTATGTATTTTGTTTATATTATGCAGAATTTTTATAGTACCATTAAAGTTTATGTTAAAACTTTTGGCTAATTCATTGATTGGTGCTATTATACTTTTAATCGTAAATTTCGCTGGTAGTTATTTTGGTTTTCATATTGGTTTAAATTTTATTACTATTCTTTTTGTGAGTGTATTAGGTGTTCCTGGTGCTATTCTGCTAGTAATAATTCAACTTTTAGTATGATTCAAGTTCAACTAAAATTATATCTTCTCCTATACATCGTATTTGTTTCCATGGGATTACTATTTCATTATTGTTTAAAAATATGTTTATTTTATTGGTATTCCCTGGAACAATTATAGAGGTGATTACTCCGCTTTCTAGGTCTGCTGTAACATCTTGTACATAACCGTAGCCTTCTTCCGTCTTTTATATTGATAACCTCTTTATGCTTAAAGTCTAGTCCTTTTCCATTCATATATATTACCCTTTCATTTTTAATTTCTTGTTATATTATATGTGTTTTTAGTGGTAAAAATGATAGAAAAAGAGGAGCGAATAACACTCCCCTTCTGTACTAAAACGAGTTTTACTTAATGATGCTTTGTTGGATCAACTATTGGTATCCCTGCCATCCTCTTATAGTCTATTATTTCCTTCTCACTCATACTTGGGAAAACATCATAAAATGAATTTTCCTTTTCTTCTGTGGCATCTAAATATATAGCCTCCTCTAAGTTGTGTGCTGGAAATTGCTGTTTCATAGTTATCTCTCCTTTTTAATCTGCTAAATTACTAGTTACTTTTAAATACTCGTTCCCTCCTTTTTACAATGTTTTTTAATACTACAATATTAAATTTGTTTAATTATATCATAATAATAATTGAAAATTCTATAATTTTAATTATTTTTTATAAATACTTATCTCTCAGTAGTTTCAATACTTTTTTGTGTCCACTTTTTAAATTATTTACATATCGGTATCCAGATTTCTGTATCCTTTTCATCATATAGTTTAAAATCTATATTCATGCTTTGTTTATATTCAGATATAACAAAATATTCTTTGTATATTCTTGATCATAGTTTATTTACATCTTCTACTTTAAATTTTTCCTCATTCTTCAAATTCAATTATACCTAAGTCCATAAAAGATATTAGTAGTAAACTTAGCAAATACTGATTATTATGTAACTGTTCATAATTATATATTTCATTGCTGAACTTTCTTGTGTTGTCTATTTCTATTTTATTTATTCCTATTTTTTCTAATGATTTAACTAACTCCATAAATGAATTCTCTAATGTTTCCTTTGATATATTACTAGAATTATATCCTTTAGAGCCAATATATTCTTTTATTGTTTGAGTTTTAAAATTGCATCTTTCACTAAATTTGAACATATCTACTTCGAAGTTTGATATTATAAAACTTTCTACCGAAGGATAACTTAACAATAGCATTCCTCCAATACTATCAAACTTATTATCTTTACTTGGTTCTCTTGAATTAGTATACTTATCTAACAATTCTCTTATATATGGTTTATCTTCTTGTCTATCACAATCAAATAAGTAGTATATTGAAATATCTTCATAATTAAACTCATCATCATAATTTTTTAATATATCAATTTGTTTATCTATAAACTCTCTATCAGCCATAGTTTTAATGTTGCTCTCTTTTGAATTACAAATAAAAACTTTAGAATTCTTATTTGTTCCACTCACATACTTTAAGCGCCTTTTTCCTCTTCTATCAACCGAAATTACTTTTTCATAGTTTAATATATTTTTAAATATGTGTCCTAATAATTTTATCTCTGTTTTTTCTCCCTCAACAATATACAGAACTTTTCCTATATTTTTATTTGGATTAATTCTAAATTTTTTATTCATTATTTGGTATTCCATTAAACACTCCACTTAAATACATTTTTTCTAAATTTTGAGCTTCTCTAGGCTTTTCATCAGAAACTCTATTAATTTTGCTTCCTTTACCATCAATAAAATCTACTGTATATATTTGATCTGGTCTTAATAGTGTATTTGTTAATAAGTTTGTTGAATGAGAGACAATAAATAATTGCGCATCTTTTGAATGTTTCATAAAATATTTTATAATTTTTTCTTCTAGAATATTGTGTAATCCACTACTGAATTCATCTATTATTATCATAGCATTTTTTTGCATAGCTTCTATAATTGCTGGTAAATTATTAACAAGTACTTTATTTCCTACCGATTCTGAACCTAAAGGCATTCCAAATTCCATATTTTTTCTAATTAAAAATGCTTCTTTACTATTATCAGGCGTTTTAAATGAAACTTTTCCATTAGTATATTCATTAGTATATTTTACATACTGGTTACATCCTATATCCTCTAACAACTTGTTAAATTCATCTGTTCCTTTATTCTCAAAGTAATCTTGATATATTCCTCTAGAAAAGCTATTTGCAACTTTATATATCATCTTTAGTTCTTGATCAATATATACTGAATTTTCTAAAAATTCATACCATTTTTTTAGAGTTTCATTATCTATAAATCTTGTATCAAAGTATATTTTTCTTATAGCTGATTGATTTGCTTGTAAATTGTTTACTTCTATTCTTTTATCATTTCCATCAGTATATATTGCATTTGTCTTCAATCTATCCAAAACATTTTTATTATTTATTAGCAAATTCTCTCTTAGAATTTCCTTTTCATTAAATTCTAATATAAAATTTATTATGGATTTATTTATTAAAAATTCATATTCTAACTTTGCTTGTTGGTTACTTTCCTTAAAAAAGCATACATATTTACCTAATATTACATCATTTGGCCAAACTAGAAACTCTAGCAAAAATCTAATTGCTTGCAAAATGGTAGATTTTCCAGTTGCATTACCCCCTACTATTAAAGCACCTTTTAAAATATTGTTATCTGCTTTATTTGTATCATTCAAAATTTCATAACCTGTAGCATTAAAATCCAATTCACTTTTTTCCATAAAAGATTTAAAATTTTGCAAAGATAATTTAGTTAGCATACTATACACCTCCTATATATAATTTTAGCACATATTGAAAATTTATGCAATTTTTTTACATCATATTCATAGTTTAATGTATTTTTTTTACACATTTTTCACATTACTATTGTCCTCTAACCTAATTTTTTTATTCATCCAATATCTACTATATAGTCATATAGCCTTTTTATATCTTCAAGTATTTCTTTACTTCCAACAGTTACTTCGCCCTCATATTTAGCATATTTCCCATTTTCATATTTTACAAAATCTCCAATTTTAACTTCTACACAATCTGCCTTTTTCGGAAAAAATACCATTCTTTCATCTGTACCTTTTAAACATATATCATTTTCTCCAATATCGCTTACATAATATATAGCACCTTCTCTTTTGGCTTTTTCTTGCAATTCACATTGTTTTTCTATATATTCAAATGTTTCTTCTAATTCTTTTTGCAACTTTTCATTATTTAGTTTAATTTCTCCATCATATTCAATATATTGTCCATTTTTTAGTATCAATTTGTCTCCTAATTTTAGTTTATTAAGTATTCTATCTTCTATCATTGTCTGTGTATGAAATCTATTACCAGTCTGTGTATTGTATAACATAATTCCATTTTCTTTACTATCATTAAGTGATGTTACTATATATCGCTCCTTCGATTTTTTCCCTTGGATATCCTGATGTCAAAACTTCTTTTGTCAAGGCTAGTTTTTCTAATTTCTCCTTTAGTTCTTCATCATATTTAACATACTTACCATTTTCTATTTTTATGAAATCTCCAGTGTCTATATTTTCTCTTAACTCTTTATGTATATTTGTGTCTTTTGTTTCCTCTCCTGTTCTTAAATTTAGTAATCCAACATCTCTATTATACACATAACTAACCGCAAAAATATCGCCTTCCTGTTTCGACTTTGTCTCAATTTCCATAGAATTATATATATCTTCTATCTATTTTTTTGCTTCGTCTGATCCTACTTCATATTTTCCATCATAAGGTATATATTTCCCATTTTTTACAATTAAACATCCACCTATAAATATTTTTTCAAAATTTTCTTTCGACATTTCATGCATACTAGAATATAAGCCACTTTCATATCGCATTTCTTTTTCATATTCTGTGCCATACACGTCTATAGGAAATTTATCTCCATCGTTTACATTAATAAGTGTTATTCTATCTCCATTTATGTTCTTAATCATATATATCGAGTCTTCTTCCAAATTCTTAGCTTTACGCATTCTTGTATTTGTCAAGTGAAAAATGGACCATTTTATAATTGAAAAACGGACCACTTTTTCAACTATAAAATTTACATATTTTTACTATTTTTCCAAGAAACAGTTTCTTCATATCTATCACTTACTTCTCTTGAAAGGTCTAGTATATGAGCTTTATAGGCTAATCTATCTACCATTGCTCCTGTAAGCATTGCATCCTTAAATATTTCCTCCCATCTATCAAATGTTAGATTTGTTGTTATTATTATTGAGCCTTTATCATTTCTATTTGATAATAAATTAAATAATATTTCACAACCTTCTTTATCAAATGAAACACATCCAAGTTCATCTAATATTACTAAATCGTATTTTTCAAATTTTCTTTTGTAAGC
>CAPYID010000030.1 GCA_948739805.1 uncultured Clostridia bacterium
TCTATATTTTATTAAAATCTTCTTTATTTTTTCCCCAGATTATTTAACTCATATTTTTGATAATTCAATATAGTGACTCCAACTCAATTCGTCAGACAGTGTCTGACAATTTTGAAACATTGTATAAAAAATTTTCATATTTTTAAGATTAGTTTGTGAATAACCTTTTCCAAATTCTTTTGTCAATCGTTCAGATAATTGTTTCAGAATTTGTTTTCCATAGTCTGCTCTATGTTTTCCTTTTTGTTCTTCTTCTATAATTTGTCTGCCAACATCCCAAGCAGATTTTACCATTTCAAAATTTATATTTTTATATATGTTTATTCTTGCTTTTAATATAGTATTTCTTATATTATTGTAAAAATTTTCATCAATTCCATTTATTAACATATTGTCCATAATTTATCATCCTTTCAAATTCGTCAGACACTGTCTGACGAATTTAAGTATATCATAATTTTCCCATTTTTTCATTAAATTTACAAAATAGTTACAAATTATTTTATAAAGGGCTTGGGACTTAGTCCCAAAATACGAATTTTGACTAGGGAGGAAAAATTCAGTGCTTGTTAGGAAATATATAGGAGTACAAAAATTATATTTGGTTTGAATTTTCCCTCTAATTTTTTTATTTCTGATTACTAATTACTGCTCCAATTTTATAATTTTCTTTCTTTGATTTTGAAAAAGTTTTCTCACTTTTTACAGCAACTAATCGAATCAATTTTTGTTTTTCTTTGTTCAATTTTATTTCAATTTCTTCTTCATTTTCGTTCACATTTTTTGAAAATAACTCATAAAATTCTATTTCAAGTTCTTTGTTAAGAGTTGTAATATAATCATCTAATTGTTCTTGATTTATATTTACACTTGTCCTAATTTCTTTTTGTTCTTCGTTTACTTCAATAGGTACATAAATATCCGCTATTCCTAATGTAAAAAACTTTGTTAATTGTTCAATATAACTACTTCTAAAATTTATTTTATCTATATAAAATTCTCCGTTTTTTGTTCTTTAATAATGTCATTGATTCAATAAATTTTGAAATAAATTCTTGTTTTTCTTCTTTTGATTTTTTGTTCCATTCTTGTTTTAAAGTTTCATTTAATTTGTTATCTTTTATCAATTTTTCTCTTTCAATATCTCTATCAGCCATTAGCTGTTGTGGAGTAAATAACGAACTATTTGCATTAAGTTTTTTATATTTTTTTGTTTCTAAAATATTGATTTTTTCTTCAATGATTTTATAATCTTCAGAGAAATCTTCCATTTCCACTATGCCACTTAAATATGCCTTTTTTATTCTTTCTTTTTGCTTTTGTAATGTGTCAATTTCTTGGTCTAGTTTTTCTGTTTTTGTTTCTTTTTTGTCAGCTAGTATTGGTAAAAAATACTTTTTTACTGCCATATCATACTCAACTAACTCAAGAATAAATCTTTGTAAACATTCTTCAATTTTATCTTCTCTGTAATATGTCTTACAGTGTTCACAAGTATAGTACATATATTTTTTCTTTGTTCCTCCAGAGCCTTTACATTTCATTATTCTATTACATTTAGGACATTTTAGTTTTTGAAAAAATATATAAACTCTATCTCTTGTATAACTTCTTTGATTTTTCTCTTTTTGATGTTGTGCCTCGTTCCACATAGCACGACTAATGATTGGCTCTACTACATTCATATAAACTAAAGTATCTTTATTATTTGATTTTCCTTTTTCGTAATCTCCCATATATACTTTGTTATCTATCATTTTCATAATTGTTGTATCTCTCCAATGTTTTGGTACTAATACTTTTTCTTTATTTAAAGTATTACTAATTTGTTGATAGCTTTTGCCTTCAAGATACATATTAAATATTCTTACTACAATGTCTTTTGTAGTTTCATCTATTATAGTTTTTTTATTGCTATCTTTTTTATAGCCTAATGGTACAATTCCAGGTAAATGTCCTGACTTAATAGCACCATTTAGTCCAAACTTTGTTCTTTCTGATACTATTTCAATTTCTAACTGTGATAACACTGTTAGCATACGCACAAAAAATCTACCGATTAGCACTGCTCGTATTTACATCATCTTTATCACACACCAAATAGGTATTGTGCATTTCTAATTGTGCAATAAGTTCTTCTAAATCACGAACTGAACGAGTTACTCTGTCTAACTTATAAGCTACAATATAATTGATTTTGCCACTTTTCATATCTGCTAACATTTCTTGAAATGCTGGTCTATCTTTAATGTTCTTTGCTGATATTCCAGCATCTTCATATACTCTAAATACTTCATATTCTTTGAATTTGCAAAGTTGTAACAGTTTTTCTTTTTGTTCTGCTAAACTAAATCCGTTCTCTAACTTGATCTTCTGTACTCACTCTAATATAAATTCCTGCAATTTTCTTTTCTTCACTCATTTTTAAATCTCTCCTTTCAATATTGAACGGAAAGCTACTTGAATAAATTTTAAACACAAAAAAACTCTAAAATTAAAGTAGCCTTTCTATGTAGTCTTTTAATTGAGATAAAGGGTATTTATACCTTAAATCTCCCACATAAAAGTAATCACAGTCATTAAAGAATAAAAATAGCTTATCTTTAATGATTACTCTATGTGGTTCTACATACGCTAAGTTTGTATGCTCTACAATTCTTAAACAACCTTCAAATATCATTTCGTGTTCAAGTTTTATAGCATTCAAACTACAAGCCCATTCAATTTTAGAGAGCAATTCTCTTTTTATCTTGTTTTTCTTCTTTACAATGCTAATCATACCACACCATCCTTTCTTTTTCAATAAAAAGGCATTAAAAAAATCAACCTTTTACAGTTGATTTATCAATGTTTTCGTCTGGTGCGACGATTTTACTTAATGGAGCGGGTGGCGGGAATCGAACCCGCGCTATCAGGTCGGAAGCATGACATTCTACCACTAAATTACACCCGCATTTAATTATCATTTTCCATTTATAATAACTTTTAAAGCCTTAATTTGTTCTACCCTCTTTGAGTTTTCGAATATAGGGAAAAAATCTCAAAGACTTAGCAATTATAGCCTTTTGTATAATAGGAAAGTATTACTTTCCTATTATATTATAAATGACCATATAAAGAGCTATAAAAATGTGTCCTTTTTAGTGACATTAAATACTATTTAAGGTTTTACTCCTCCCAATTATGAAATACTTCAGATACATCATCTAAATCGTCTAATCTGTCTAGTAATTTTTCCATAACTTCTGCTCCATGTTCATCTAATTTAATGTATGAAGTTGGTATCATTTGAATGTCTGCTTCTACAAATTGTAAACCATTTTCTTCTAGCTTTTCTCTAACTTCTGAAAAGTTTTCTGGTGCTGTTGAAATTTCATAGTAGTCTTCTCCTACTTCAAAGTCATCTGCTCCACAGTCTAGAGCAAGCATCATTAATTCATCTTCACTCATATTCGTACTTGATTGTTCTATAATGATTATCCCTTTTCTATTAAACATATATGATACACAACCACTAGTTCCCAATGAACCTCCTGATTTATCAAATGCATGTCTTATGTCTGCAGCTGTCCTATTTCTATTATCTGTAGTGGCATTTACTATAATCGCTACTCCATTTGGTCCATATCCTTCATATGTAATTTCCTCATAATTCTCATTGCTACCTTCTCCTGCTGCTCTCTTTATTGCATTATTTATTGTATCATTTGGCATATTTGCTGCTTTACATTTAGCTATAACATCTTTTAATTTGGAATTTCCTGCTGGATCTGGACCTCCTTGCTTTACAGCTATTAATAATTCTCTTCCTAATTTAGTAAATATTTTTCCTCTTGCAGCATCTGCCTTTCCCTTTTTTGCTTGAATATTATGCCATTTGCTATGTCCCGACATTTCTTCTTCCTCCTTTTTAATTTTTCTCTCTATTTTCAAGGCTTTCGAGCCTCTAACCACTTGATTTGCTCATTTTTTTGCTTTGTTGAACTTTGTTGATTTTAGTGGGTTTTGGTAGTTCTGTGTTGAAACGATTGCACCAAAATTGCTCCAAAAAGCATTATGTCAAGTTCCTTTTTTGTTTTTGATAAACATTCGTTTCATACATTTCCATGTGCTTTTTATAATTTTCGTTTTTTATTGTATCACATTATTTTTTATTTGTGTAGTCTTTTTACAAATTAAATTTGTATTTTACTAATTCTGGTTGTATGATAGTGTCTAAATTTATATTGTTTTATGTTCACTATTCTTATTATTGTTCTTCATTGTTTTTTTTTTAGTCTTTTGTAAGTTCTTCTTTAATACTTCTATTTATTTCATCTTCCATTCCTAACAATATCATTATAATCTTGGCATACTGCTAAAGCATTATATTCCCTTTTCTTCTTCCTTGTATAAATTTAATGAAAGAAAAAAATATTAGTTCAAAATATGAAATTCCAAAGATTAAAATAATTTGGAATTTTTTTGTTCCTAAATTAAAAGAGAGCAAAACTGCTCCCTCAAAATACACAACTTATAATCAATGTTAAATTAACCAGTTTACTATACTACTCTTGCTCCAAAAGGTGCTAAAGACAATTTGGCAATTTTAAAGAATTGAAGTCCAAACGGAATACCTACTATTGTTATGCACCATATACAGCCAAACAATAAGTTTTCAAGTGCCATTGGAATCCCAAAGAATATAATCCATATTACATTTGCAATTACTGATGGTATTCCTCCTCCATATTCGACATCTTTGCCAAATGGTGCAAATGATAAAGCTGCAAATTTAAAACATTGTTTTCCATAGGGGATTCCTATTATTGTAATACACCAAATAAGACCTGATATGCACCAAGAAATCCCACTTAAAAAACCTCCAAAGATAAACCATAAGATATTACCTAAAATACTCATATTCACTACTCCTTTCGTTCTATTAACATTAATTATTCATTGTGCATTTTTACCACATTGATTATTCAATCTTTGTGTTATTTAATTAGTATATTTTTTATAACTAATTACTATGTAATAATCTTGTGAGAACTACCTTTCATAAGTAGTTCTCCTTGAAAATAAAAGGGGATGTTTGTGCTAATTGCTTGTTCTACAATTAGCACTTCTATTATTCTTTTTTTAATATTTTATCTGCTTCACTTTGTGTAAGATATTTATATTCTATCATTTTGTTTATTACTTGTTTTTGTCTTTGTTTCGCTAATTCTGGATTTTTTGTTGGAGCATATACTGATGGTGCATTTGGTATTCCTGCAAGCATAATCGCTTCATAATCTGTCATCTGATTTGGTTCTTTTCCAAAATATCCTAGACTTGCTTCCCTTACATTATAATATCCATCTCCGAAATAACTTGTATTTAAGTATAATTCTAATATTTCATCTTTTTCACATTTATTTTCTATTTTAAATGCCATAAATACTTCTGCTATTTTTCTTTCAAATTTCTTGTCTTGTGTAAAATATATATTTTTTGCTAATTGCTGTGTTATTGTACTTCCACCTTCTACAAAATCCATAGCTTTTATGTCATTTATTGTCGCTCTACCTATTGCAATTAGATCTATTCCACAATGATTATAAAATCTATGATCTTCTACTGATAATACTGCATTGATATAATTTTGTGGTAAGTCTGAAATTTCTGTATAGTTTTCTTTGCTTTTTATTTCTTTTATTTTATCTTCTATACTTATTTCTTCTATTGCTTCCTTATACATTTTATATCCATTTCCTATAAATAGCAATGCTATGCTTACTATTATCAATGTTAGTAAAAATACTATTTTTAGAAATTTCTTCATCTTTACCACCTCTTTTACTACTTTTTTATTCTACATTTAATGCTGTTTTTACTTTCTCTGGTAGTTCATTTACTTGTACTTCTTCCCAAGATTTGACTCCTCTTGTTACCATTACTTCTAATTTTAAATAGGAATCTTCTTTTAATTCTCTACTTGTTCTGAATTTTATTTCTTTCCATTTTCACTATAACAGTCTAAAGTATATTCATATTTCATTCCACCTGTTTCTGGAATACTTGCTATTTTGCTATTATCTATTTGAGTATAATAATTTGATTGTTGATATACCAAGAAATAATATGCTACTCCACATAGTGCTATTGCTACAATAACTGCTATTATCATTGGTATTTTTCTTTTATGCTATCCATCTTAAATTCCTCCTATTCTGATATAATATCAATATTTCCTTTAAAATTATCTAATTTAAGTGTCAAATAATAACTAACTCCTTCAGCATAAATATTATCTTCATATTCTCCTGTATCACTAATTAATGTAGTTTCATTATTTCCTAGTTTAGCTATTACACCTATATTACCGCTTTCTTTTTCTATTTTTATTTTTATCTTTATATGATCTCCATTCTTCCTGTTTAATGCAGTTCCACCAAATATTGTTTCTTCGCCTGAATAGTTATCATAATTTGCTATATATGTTCCAACATATTTATCTACTCCATATTTTCTTTTGCCTTTTAATTTCCAATTACTTGTTAAACCTGCTGTATCAAAACTTTGAATAAATGAATCATAAGTATCTATTATCTTATCTTTTGGATTCTCTCCTGTTCCTATATTAAAAATTGTAATCCATAGTATTATTACTAATGCTATGATTCCTAAAAATATCATTTTAAAGATTCCAAACATATCTATTCCTCCTTAATGATATTTTTACTTCCAAAGTAGGTAGACAAGAAATATGCACCATAAATTATACCGATAATAATAACAGTTGCCACAATAGATGGTAATAAATCTTCTGATTTTGCTAGTCCTTGCATCATTGTCATAGCAAATTGTATTCCAAATATTGAGTGAATAATTGCTAAAATTAATGGTAATCCAAAGAATATTGCTATTTGACTAAATAATGCTTTATTTATCATTTTTTCATCACAACCAATTTTCCTTAAAACCAAATATCTCTGTTTATTGTCTGAACTTTCTGTTAATTGTTTTAATGCCAAAATAGCAGCACTTGCAATTAAGAATATTACTCCTAAATAAATTGCTATAAAAGTTACTATTGTTGCCACTCCTACACTTGATTGTATAATAACAATTTTTGTAATACCATCCATGTCTAATCCTTTGTTGTTTAAATTTTGTAAAAGGATAGAGTTATCATTATCCGTAAAAATTTTTTCAATTTCTTCTTTTTCTTTCTCTGTTTCTACATTGTAATTTGCTGCTAAAAAAGTTTCTTCTTTCATATCTTCTGTTAATTGGCAATTATCTGGAACTAAAATAATACCTGTATTGATATGGCTTGCTGCCATTTCTATATATCCATTTTTACATTTCGCATATTTAGATTTATATTCTTTTCCTGCTATTGTTAATTCATGTTCTCCCTCTCTTAATACTTGATTTCTTATTTCTGCCATATTATCATAATTGCAAAGAACTATATATTCATCATCTTTTAGTTCATATTGCTCTGTTCCATATAATTTTGCTACTTTATTATAATCTGATATTTTCACGATTTCTTCTGATGCACCATAGTTAAGCATTGAAAATTGTGCTTTTACTTTCCCATAATCTTCTCCAAAAAAATCTTTCCAGGTTAAATCATTTGAAGCATATATTGGTATTTCTACCACATCCTTTAATACACTCATATCTAATCCATTATTTTTTAAAGTTTCTTCAATAGATATTTTAGAATCTTCTATTTGCTCTTTTGTATAATTGATTACTTTACCTTGTCTGTTAGTATAACTTTCTGGTAAATTAGCTATTTTATATAAATTTAAGTCTACTGGTGTCATATCTATTAATTCTCTTTGCATTGTGTTTCTTAATGATAAACTAACTGATAAAATACTGATCGTCATAAATAGCATTAGACATATAACACTCATACTAACAATTGTTGTATTTATCTTATTATTAATTTGTCTTAATACAAACATATTTGTATCTTTTAAATAAGTCTTTTTCATTTTTTGAACTATTTGTATTATAAAGCCTGATAAGGACCAAAATATTGAAATTGTACCTACAATTCCCATTAAAATTGGTGGTAATATTTTATCTGCTGTTGTAAGAGAATTAACATCTCCTGTTACTTTCCAATAAGCATATCCTAATATTCCTGCTCCAAATAAGAAAACCAATATTGAAATTATAGGATTTTTTATTTTTATAGATTCATTCTTTTTTGTTGCATTTAATAAGTTAATTAATTTGTATCTTGATATTGTAAATGTATTAAATATCATCACAGCAATATACATTACTGCAAAGTAAATACAAGTTTTAATACAAGCATCTTTTGAAAATACAAATTGAAATTCGCTCATGTCTGCTTCAAACATTTTAGCAACTAATATTGACATGAATTGTGATGCAAATATACCTACAACTATTCCTATGACAAGTGAAATGATTCCAACAAATATTGTTTCCATTAGTATAATTTTTGATATTTGCCTTCTACCCATTCCAAGTGTCATATACACTCCAAATTCTTTTTTTCTTCGGTTAATTAAGAAATTATTAGCATATACAATTAGCAATCCTAATATAACTGCTACAAATACTGACACAAAACCTAGCATGGTAATCATTAGCTTTATAATTTCTCTTTGTGATTGTGATACCTGTAGCATAGCTTGTTGACTATCTATTGAATTGAACATATAAAAAATTGCTACTCCTAATACTAAGGTTAAAAAATAGATAGCATAGTCTTTTATACTTTTTTTCATATTATTCCATGATAACTTAAATAACATCGTTCAAATCACCTCCAAGAAGTGTTTGCACCTCAATTATCTTTTCAAAGAATTGTTTTCTTGTGTCATTCCCTTTGATTATTTCATTAAAGATTTTTCCATCTTTAATAAATAAAATTCTATTTGCATAAGAAGCTGTAAAAGCATCATGTGTAACCATTAAAATAGTAGCATTCATTTTTTGATTTAAAAATTCAAAATTTTCTAGTAATTGTCTTGCTGATTTTGAATCTAATGCTCCTGTTGGCTCATCTGCTAATACTAATTTAGGATTTGTTATAATTGCTCTTGCTGATGCAATTCTTTGTTTTTGACCTCCAGATACTTGATAAGGATACTTTTTAAGAATTTCTTTAATTCCTAATTTTTCTGCAATTGCATTTACTCTTTTATCAATTTCTCTTGCATTTACTTTTTGAATTGTTAGTGCTAAAGCTATATTTTCATAAGCTGTAAGAGTATCTAATAAATTAAAGTCTTGAAAAATAAAACCTAATTCTTCTCTCCTAAACTTATTTAATTTGTTTCCTTTTAGTTTTGTAATATCTTCGCCATTAACAATAATATGTCCTGCTGTAACTCTGTCTATTGTTGAAATTACATTTAAAAGTGTACTTTTCCCAGATCCACTCGCACCCATAATTCCAACAAATTCTCCCTTTTCTACTGTAAAACTAATGTTGTCTATTGCTTTTGTTAGATTTGATTTGTTTCCATAGTATTTCTCTATGTTTTTTACCTCTAATACTTTTTCCATATAAAAAACTCCTTTCAATCTTTCAGTCTAACATTATTATAAACCCATTTTAGCCATTATTCCTATCGATTTTCCTTACACGATTCTTACATTTTCGTAAGGTTTCTTTTTTATTTAAAAAACTATCCTGTAACTATAGCAGGATAGCGATTTCATTTTATATCTATATAACTACTTTTTGGAAATACTAATCGTATTTCTGTTCCTTCCTCTTGAACTGAATTTAACTCTATTGCTATTCCTAATTTATTGCATAAGTTTTTACATAGATACAATCCAATTCCTGTAGATTTTTTACCTATTAGCCTTCCATTTGTTCCTGTAAAGCCTTTTTCAAATACTCTTGTAATTTCTCCTTTTTTTATTCCTATTCCATTATCTTTTATATAAAGTATCACATTTTCTTTTCCTTGTTTGGCATATATTTCAATCTCTAAATTTTTATCTTGTTTTTTATACTTTATACTATTTTGAATTATTTGATTTAATATAAATATGATCCATTTATTGTCTGTATTTACTTCTAAATCTAAATCATGAACATTAATAGATATTCTTTCATGTATTAAAATATTTTTATTCTTCTTTATACTCTCATTTACAATGTCTTTTAAATTAGCTTTTTTTACATAGTAATCTTTTTCTACAGTATTACTTCTTGCATAATATAAAGCCTGTTCTATGTAATTTTCGATTTTTTGTAATTCTTCATCTATACTTTTAGTTGTCTGATTTTTGTTATTTTCTATTATCAATTTACTTGATGCTATTGGTATTTTTATTTCGTGAATCCATAATTCTATATACTCCTTATAATCTTCTTGCTTATATTTATATTTGTTTACATTTTCAACCATTGATTTATTGATTTGTTCTAATAAGTCTTTTAGTATTTTACCTTCTATAAAACTTGGTACTTTTATAAGCTCACTAATTAAGTATTTGTCATCTAAGTTATTTAAAGTATCTTCTAAATCTTTATAAAATCTTTGCTTCATAAAATATTCTATAGAAAGTCCTATTATATATATAAATATTATAGCAACTGGAATATATATTTTTATATAATTTCCAAATGGATACGGAATTAAAAATATTTCTATAGTAGTAATTCCAAATAATAATAAGAAGCATAAAAGTATTTTATCTTTTATAAAACTTTTAAAATTCATATCATTTTTCTCCCTTTAACATATATCCTTGTCCTCTTTTTGTTTCAATAATATCTTTTAGTCCTAATTCTTCTAATTTACTTCTTAATCTAGTAATATTAACACTTAAAGTATTATCATCAACAAAGCAATCATTTTCCCAGAGTACATCCATTATATCTTCTCTTGAAACGATTTTTTCTCTATTTTCAATAAAATATTTTAAAATTTTATATTCATTTTTAGTTAAATCAATAATTTTATCATCTTTTATTATTGTACTATTGGATATATTTAAAATAAAGTCTTTTGCATCAATTTTATTTTTAGGTTCACTATTACTATTTGTTCTTCTTAATAGCGAATTTACTTTTGCAAGTAGTATATGGATATTAAATGGCTTTGTAATATAATGATCTGCTCCATAATTTATTGAAACCAACTCATCTAATTCATTATCTCTACTTGTGACGGCAATAATCCCCATATCAGATTGTTTTCTAATCTCTTTGCAAATAGATTCTCCATCTACTCCTGGCAAATTTATATCTAATAAAATAAGATTTGGATTTATTTCTAAAATATCATGTATAGTATTGTCAAATTTTTTTAAACATTCTGCTTGATAGCCATTATTATTTAAAAATATTTCTAATTCGCATCGCAACTTTTCATCATCTTCAACTATTAATATCTTCTGCATTTTATAATACCTCCGAAATCATTATAGCATACTTTTTATGAAAATAACCTTACATTTCTGTAAGGTTACTATATAGAGTATTTAAAAATTTATTTAATACTATTTATCGCATCTTTTGTGATCTTATCTTTGTCAAACTTGTTTATAATTAATACAACTATTGCTACCAATATTAGTATTGCTACATATAATATAATGCTCATTTTCCAATCTCCAATAGCAAGCCTATCTCCTGCTAATGTAGAAGTAATAACAGATGGAAATCTAGCAAATGTCGAAATTAATATAAACTTTATCGGCTTTATTGGTAGTAATCCTGCTACATATACTAATAGATCTTTTGGTGTACCTGGTATTAAAAATAATATAAGCATTATTAGTTCAATCTTTTTTGGATTCTGAAATAATTTGCTATTCTCTATTTTGGAAACTTTCTTTTCATCACAAAAATCGTATACGAATTTTCTTCCAAATTTCTAACTAATAAATATATTGTTATTGATATAATAGCAGCTGATACCATAATAAATACTGTTCCCCAAAGTCCTCCATAACACATTCCTGCCAAAATTTCTATTGGCTCTCCTGGTACTATAATTAAAAATATTTGTGCTATTTGAAGTCCAAATAGTGATAACATTCCCATCATACCAGAATTATCAACTTTTTCTTTAAAAGCTACTTGTCCTTCTACTGTAGATAAATTTTTCATTACTGGAAATAGATATACTGTTATTCCTATAAATAATGTTAAAACTACTGCCATTAATAATATTTTAAATATTTTAATTTTCTTTTTTCTGCTCATATAATCCCTTCTTTTTTATTTGTGTACATTAATAAATTATTTCTTATTGATTCTACTACATTTATTTTAGGAGATTGATATTTTCTAAGTAATCCTCCATATATTTCTTGTAATTCTTTTATATTTTTAAAATCTTCTGGTTTTACTATATCTGGTAAATCTGTTTTTATATCAGCTTTCTCCATTACATATTTTATAAATTCAGCACAATAAAAAGATTTTTGTTTCTTTATCTTTTTATGAAATCCTACTGCAAATAGCCCAATAATATTAAATTTATAATCTTCTTTACTATTTTTAATTTGGTCTATATTCCTTTTTATAGATCTATATTGTTCTTCTGTTACTTCTAAAGAATATACTTTTGCCCTTGTTTTATAAAATCTTTTGAATGTTCCTTTATCTATGTATTCATGTACAAATCCACCACAAAAAGGATTATTTGGATTCAATCTTCCAAAACTGTACATTTCTTTTAATTCTATATCTAAAGCAATAGAAACATGAGAAAATTCATCTTTTGTAAATCCTTTTATTATTTTTGATAATGCTGTTCCTGTATGTGTTAGTATAATATATATTTTCTTCATTTTTCTCACTCATTTCCATTTATATTTCTATCAAATTGCACATCTGTTGCAATAAAGTAAATTCCATATACTAATATAAGCATTCCAAGTACAATTCCAATATTCTTTAAAATTTCTTCCATTGTTACTGCTACTGTGAATATATGGCTAATACCTAAAGTAATAGGAATACTAATTATTACTGGCAATACCATTGGAATCGCAAAATAGAAAAGTAGTTGTTTGAATATTGTTCTATTTATCTGTAATTCATCCACTCCCAATTTTTTCAATAATTCATATCTATATTTGTATTTTTCTGAATCACTTAATTGTTGTATTGCTAAAAGAGTAGCTGTTGCCATTACAAAAATAAGTGCTACATAAAATGCTAAAAATGACATAATTGTATAAAATGATTTTGTTTGGCTCATTCTTTCACCTTTTGTTTGTACATTTGCAAGTGATATTTCTATATTATAGTTTTGTTCTTCTCCATTAACTTCTCCTGCTATTTCTCTCTCTTGCTTTATAATATAATTACTTAATTCTTTGTAAAACTTCTCATCTGTCATATTTTCTGTTGTAGCAACAAAATTATAAGCAAAGTCCAAATAATAGATTTTATCAGCTCCATCTTCTTGTTCTGTTACAATTGTACTGTTATTATCATTTTTATCTCTTAATCTTTGGTCCTCTTTTTCTATTAATGGTATTAAACTGTCTGGCACTATAATTGCATAATACGAACCATTAAATCCAACTTGTGCAATATTTTCGCTTCTAATTTCTTTTATTTTTACATCTTTTCCTACTATTTTAATTTTATCGTTTTCTTTAGTATATTTTTCAAGTCCCCCTTTGGCTGTTTTTAAACAATTAATCATAATTTCGTCATCTTGTAAATCTACTTTTTCGTATCCTAATATTTCTCTTAATTTATTATAGTCTGTTAAACTTAATACACAATCAATTTCTTTATCAATTGCTCCTTTAAATGGTGTTTTTTCAAATGCTGTTGATAATCCTATCCCTTTTATATTATATAGCCTATACTCATACATATCTTTTACTTTTGCATTTTTTTCAATATATTCTTTATATTTTGAAAAGTCTCCATCTGCTGTAGTAATCATTATTTCATAAGGATAACCCATTTCAATTTCGTTATTTATCATACTGTTCATAAGTAGTGCTACATTTCCACCAATTAATATAATCGTAAACATTAATGCAATTGTTCCCAAACTTAAACTCATTGTGTTAATTTTTGATGTTAAATTTCTATATAAAAACATATTATCTTTTTTATATTTTCTTGATTTATTGTTTAGGTATCTTTTCACAATAAAACTTGATATACTAATATAAAATAAATAGATTCCTACTATTAACATGATAATTGCTATAAATATATTTCTACCTACCATATTACTTGCATTTGCAAATTCATTATTATTTATTAATATTGCACCTACCAATAGTGCAATTGATAAAGTAAAAAGTATAACATTTCCTTTTGCATTTTTTATCATATTGTTTTCATTCTTTTTATTTGCATATAATAAGTCATATACTTTTGTTTTCTTTATTTTTCTTCTGCAATTTAATAATACTAAAGCAAATATTCCGAAAAAATAAATAGCTGTCATTCCTACTGCTTTTATGCTAAAAGATATTTCTATTTGATATGGTTGGTTAAATAAATTCATAATAATTGAAGTGAATATTTGATATAGGAATGTTCCTAAGGCTATTCCTATTATAAATGCTATTCCTCCTATCATAATATTTTCTAGTGTAAAAATATTACTAATTGACTTCTTTTCTATTCCTAATATTTGATATGTTCCAAACTCTTTGCTTCTTTTTTCTAGCATAAATCTCATACAATAATTTATTAGCCATGCCATAACTAAAACAATAAGTATACTAATTCCTGATATTGCTTTTGAAAAGGCTACCATATATGTGGATAAGTCACTTATATCATTTGATGTAGCAATTGAATTAAAGCTAAACATTAAAGCAACTGATATAATAACTGTTATAAAATAGATACAATAGTCTTTTGCTTGTCTTTTTGCATTTCTAAAAGATAATTTACCTAACATCTCTTGCATCACCTCCAAGAAGTGCTAATACATCTAATATTTCATTGTAAAAATCTTTTCTTTGCTTTTCTCCTTTTTCTATTTTATTAAAAATTTTACCATCTTTTAAAAATAGAATCTTTTTTGCATAACTTGCAGATAATGGATCATGTGTTACCATTAAAATAGTTGCTTTCATTTTATTGTTCATATCTTCCATTACTTCTAATAACTGTCTAGCTGCCTTACTATCCAAACTTCCTGTTGGTTCATCTGCAAGTATTATTTTAGGATTATTTACAATAGCTCGGCAGACCGCACATCTTTGTTTTTGTCCTCCTGATACTTGATATGGGTACTTATTTAAAATTTCTTCTATTCCTAATTTTTCTGCTATTTCTAATGTTTTTTTGTCTATTTCTTTTTCTGGTACTTTGTTAATTGTTAAAATTAAAGCTATATTTTCTTCTATTGTTAGAGTATCTAATAAGTTAAAATCTTGAAATATAAATCCTAAGTTTTCCCTTCTAAATTTTGCAATATTTTCCTCTTTTATCTCTGTTATGTCTTGATTTTCTAAATAAATATGTCCTGAACTTACTGTGTCTATTGTGGATATGCAGTTTAAAAGTGTTGTTTTTCCACTTCCACTTGCTCCCATAATTCCTATAAATTCTCCTTCTTCTACATCAAAACTAATCCCATTTATTGCCTTTGTTATATTATCTTTGTTTCCATAGTATTTTTGTATTTGCTCTACTTTTAATATTTTTTTCAAAATAATCACTCCTTTATTTTAATGTTTACAATCTCCTTTTAGTCGATTGTATAAGTTATCTGTAAAGCTCATTCCTCGCTAACAGCTAACTTAATTATAGTAAAAATCTATTTAGTTTCATATAGAAGTAGTTTGCATTTATCTTACAGTTTTGTAAGATAAAAAAATTCCCTTAAATTTAAGAGAATCAATTATTCTTCATTTAGTTTTTTAGTTCTAGGAATTGTAATTATTATATTAGTATACTCATTTTCTTTTGATTGTGCTTCTATTATCATTCCTAATTCTTCACATAATCTTTTACATAAGTATAGTCCTATTCCTGTAGATTTCTTTTGATTTCTTCCATTTGTTCCAGTAAATCCTTTGTCAAATATTCTATCTATTTCACTTTTATTAATTCCTATACCATTATCCTTAATTGATAATTTTACATTTTCTTTCATTCCTTTTAGTTCAATAACTATTTCAGGACTTTTTTCTTTTCTATATTGAATAGCATTTATTATAATTTGATTTAATATAAACTCTAGCCATTTTTCATCTGTATATGCTGATAGTTCTATATTTTTGGTTTCAACTTTCATACCATTATGAATCATCATTTTCTTGTTTCTTGCTAGTACATTTCTAATAGTTTCTTCTAAATTTATTTTTCGTATCATAAAGTCATTTGATACTTGATCTAATCTTGCATAAAATAATACTTGCTCTACATAGTTGTTAATTTCTTCTATTTCTTCATCTATTTTATTGGTTATTTCTGACTTATTATTTTCACATAATAATTTACTTGATGTAATTGGTATTTTAATTTCATGTACCCAACTTTCTATATATTCCTTATAATCTTTTCCGAGCTATTCTTACATTTGTTACATTTTCGAGCATAGATTTATTGGCTCTTTTTAGTAGCTTGTAATATGCTAAATTTTCTTGCTTTCTAGGCTTTTCAATTATTTCTGATATAAGATATTTTTCTTCTAAACCATCCATTATATTTTCTATATTTTTTATATATCTATTCTTTCTCCAATAACTAACTAATAGTCCTACTAAACAAAACACAAAAGATATAACAGTTATTACAATTATAAAGTTTCTATCTACTTCTAGTGCATTTGCATAAGCTATTATAATTATAGAATATACAATAAATCCTAATATATAATTTATTTTATCTTTTATATATTTGGTAAATTTCATATTTTATATCCTTGCCCTCTCTTTGTTTCAATCAAATTTTCTATTCCTATTTCTTTTAACTTTTCTCTTAATCTCGTAACAATTACACTTAAACTATTATCATCTGCATATACTCCATTATCCCATAGAAAGTCTATGATGTCTGCTCTTGATATTATTTTATCTTTGTTTTCAAATAAGTAATGTAGTGTTTTTAGTTCTGTCTTTGTTAATTCTGTTATTTTTTCATTATAAGTTATTGTTGATTTTAAAATATCTAAACTAATTCCTTTATATTGTATTTTGCTTTCTTTCTCCTTTTTAGGATATGTTCTATTTAATAAATTTTGTATTCTTGCAAGTAAAATTGGTACATTATATGGTTTTTCTATATAATCATCTCCACCTAGCATAATGCCATTTAATTCATCCATTGAGTTGTTTCTACTTGTTACAAATATAATAGGAATTTTAGACTTTGATCTTACCTTACTACATATTTCAAATCCATTTTTGCCTGGTAAATTGATGTCTAATAATACTAAATGAGCTTGTTCTTCTATTATTTTATTTTCTACATTTTCAAATTCTGAAATCACTTTTACTTCATAACCACTATTTTGTAGTAGTATTTTTAATTCTTCTCGTATTTCTTTATCATCTTCTATAATAACAATTTTAAACATATTTATATTCTCCCTTTGTGATTATACCACTTTTGCTCTACTTTTAAAACACTCATAAATTATTTGCAAACTTCTCGTTTATTTGCAAATATTTTGTCCATATATTCATCAGGGTAATATTTATCTAAAAATAAATCTAATTTACTTTCTGGAGAAATATTATTTCTCCTTTCCGTTTGTCTATTCGCTGCTATACAAGAAATTGATATGTCAAAAAGCATAAATACTGCAAATGTTATTGAAACTATTTTTAAACTTTTTTTATCTATTTTGCACTTCAACTTTTCTAAAAATGGATCTATATATGTAACATATAAAATTCCTGCAATTCCCCAATAACTACAATGTAATAAACTTGTCCTACCATTTATATCAAATATAAGATATGAGTAATCCCAAGATATTGTTCCAAATACTTTTTCTTGTACCAAAGAGCAAATGTATTCTGTTATTCCTCCTAGTATTGCTGTAATAAAAAATATTTTTATTTTATTATCTTTCTTAATATTATTTAATATTAGATAATATATAATTGCTCCTATTCCATAAACAGGTGTAAAAGGTCCATATATTAAACCCTGTCTTGATTCAAAATATCCTTTTTGAAATAGAACTACTATCATTTCAAATATATATCCTAATATACTTCCTATTATAAATAGCCAAAATACGATAATTAATTCTTTTATTAGATTTTTTTTCTCCATTTTCAATTACTCCATTTATTTTTTTATATTATATATTTATATTTCATATTTTGGTATTAATTTACCTTACATGAATCTTACATTTTTGTAAGATATGAGAATAGCACTTGAACTCAAGTGCTATTCTCTGAATTCTCTGTTATCTTCTTCTTCCTAGTTTCGTAGGTTATATTCTTAAAATTCTTTATTTTGATATATTTTGTTTGATATTAGATATGAAATGCCTATTAATATTACAGAAATTATTGGAATTGCTATAAGTGAATAACTATCTAATCTATTTATCATATTTATAATAGATGTCATATCTACAAATTGGGCAATTAAAGTTCCTATCCCTGCTATTCCAAATACTACTGCAAATAATATTATTCTTCCATTTGTAGCTCCAAATTTGAAAACTATTGGATAAAGTAAAGAAATTATAATAACACTTGATAACATCGTTCCCATTAGTGATGAAATAATTTCATTTAAATTTATACTATTTGTTTTTGTATAACTGATTCCTATTCCTATAACCAAAGCAACAGCTGCTAAAATAATTGTTAAAATTATTGAAGCTATATATTTGGCTCTAACTACATTTTTTCTTCCATCTGGCAAGGTTACTGCATAAGAGTTCCAATTATTAAAATCATCATAACTGAATGTTGATATAAATAACATTATTCCAATTAGTGGAATTATAAATGTAACATCAAATGTGCCTTGAAATGCTAATATTAAATAAACTATAAATATAATAGCCATTGATTTTAAGTTTGCCTTTATGAGTAAGAAATCCTTTTTTATTAACCCTAACATATCTTTTCCCCCTTAATTACTAATACCATTAAATCTTCTAGTGTAATTTTATCTATTACACAATTATGATATTTTTTACTTGCTTGTTCTTTATCATTAACTAATATTTCATAAGCATATTTTGTTTTCTTATATGCGATAATATCTTTCTTATCAATATTTGAAAAATAATCAATATCACATTTTAAAATTCCATAGTTATCAATTATTTCATCTCTTGATTTTTGTAATACCTTTTTTCCTTTATCTATAAATATAATTTCATCTGCTATATGTTCTAAGTCGCTTGTTATATGTGTTGATAAAAGTATAGAATGTTCCTCATCTTCTATAAATTTTTGGAATATCTCTAATACTTCAGATCGAACAACTGGATCTAATCCACTTGTTGGCTCATCTAATATTAGTAGTTTTGGTTTATGAGAAATAGCTGCTACTATTTCTAACTTTTTTCTCATTCCTTTTGACATTGATTTTAAGGGTTTGCCCTCTGGTAAATCAAACTCTTTTAAATAGGAAAAATACAATTCGCTATCCCAGTTTTTATATACATCTTTCATAGCATTATTTATATCTTTTGCATTTAATAATTCTGGAAAGAACATATTGTCTAAAACTACACCTATATCTTCTTTTATCTCTTTTTCTTCTTTTTTATAGTCCTTTCCAAATATTTTTATTTCTCCACTATCAATTTTTATAATATTTAGCATTGACTTAATTAAGGTTGTTTTTCCTGCTCCATTTTCTCCAATAAGACCTACAATAACTCCTTTTGGTATTGATATATCTATTTTACCAAGTTCAAATTTGTCATCATATTTCTTTTTTAAGTTTTTAATGTCAATAATATTTTCCATTTACTTATCCTCCCCATAAATCATTTTAAACATTTCGATTACATCATTTTCATCTATCTCGAATCTATTGGAAATAGCAACTATCTTTTCTATGTAATTTTCTATATCCTTTTGTGCTTGTTCTTTTGCCAGTTCTGTATTTTTAGGTGCTACAAAAGTTCCTTTTCCTTGTATAGATTTTAAATATCCCTCTTTTTCTAATTCATCATAGGCTTTTTTTATAGTCATAGCACTTATTTTTATATCCCCAGCTAACACTCTTATAGATGGTAATAGCTCATCTTCATTCAGTTCTCCCTCTAGTATTTGATTTATAATAGATTTCTTTATTTGTTCATATATTGGAATCGAACTGCTATTACTAATAATCATCTTCATATTATCGCCTCCTTGTCATACAGTATATAACAGTATATAACACTTGTCAATATTTTTATTAAAATTTTTATTTATGGGTACAAAAAAGAGCAGATGTTCTCTGCCTTTCGTGCTTCTATAAAATTATAATTATATCCTATTGAAAATTATAGTTTTTTCTTTCATTGATATTTTGTAGGCTTCATATCCATATTCTTTAGCTTCTTTCTTGTATGTTAAAAATGAATGGTCTATATCAAACCCCAGAATATTTTTAATTTTTTTATAAGATAATTTATAATTTTCTTTATTATTATCTTTTAAATACTTCCATAATGGCTCATATTTACTCATTATTTCATCTCACTTTCAATTTGTATCTTCTTACTAACTTATTCTATTAACTTTTTAAATGAATTAGCATTTAATATAGTATTTGATACAAATTCACCTTTGTAAAAGTTAGCCCAATTATTAAATATGCAAGGTACATTTTTTGCTTTTTCTAATGAATCTATTTTTATAAAATTAATTTTAATGTTATTCTCTTTTGCATATTCAGTTAGTTCATTAACTTCATATTCTACATAAGGACATTCATTGCTATAGTAAATAGTGAAATCTTGATTATCTATTTTCATAGTTCTTGCTATTTCATTGAATTTAGGTGTTTCACTATCTTCAAATTGTAGTGCTAATAATTCATAATCTGCTATACTATCTACTACTTTAAAACCATAATGTTCAAAAAATTTCTTTTCGCCTAAAAATGGTTTCTTCTTTTTAGAAACTAAAGTACATATACCACTTTTGCCTTTTTCTTTTGAATCGTTTATTGCATATTCTAGTAATTCTTTTCCAATTCCTTTTCCTTTAAAACTTCCTGCTACCCATAAGCAATAGATATATTCATAATTTTTACCGCTAATAGGTATCCAAGCTGTTTCTATTGGCTCATATTCAATAAATATTTTTCCTCTTGCATTTAGTTTTCTAAATACATGCCCATCTTTTAACTTACTTTTAATCCATTCCTTTTTATTATTTACTCCTACTTGATGTTTTGGATCACCAATCGCACAACAGATATGTTCTTTTTCTATATTTTCTAATGTTAAATTTATATATTCATCCATATTTTTCCTCTTTTCTATATAAAGGTCAATTGCTCTTCTTGTTTAATTTCTTTTTTATATGCCTTTACTATATCATTCATTTTATAAAGTAGTCCATACTTTTCACATTCTTCTTTAAATATTTTGTCTAAATTTTTATTCAATGGATAACAAAAATAGTTATTTCCATAAGTCTTAATATACTTTTCTTTTAATTCAGGAAAAGTTTTGTCTAATTGTTCATAGAAGTATTCTCTTTGATTTTCTCTTAATGTAACTCCTCCCATAGAAAATATAAATTTTGCTCCATTTTCATAAGATAATTTTATTACATCTCTAATATTTTCCTCTGAATCTGTTATAAATGGAATAATTGGAGTTAATAATGTTCCAACAAATAATCCCTCTTTTGATAATTCTTTCATTGCTTTTAGTCTTTCTGAAGAAACACATACTCCTGGTTCTATTTTTCTTGATAAATCATCATCTGCTGATGTAATTGTAAATTTAAGTATTATATCTGCTTTTTTATTTATTTCATTAAATATATCTATATCTCTTACGATTAAATTACTTTTTGTTTCTATTGATACTCCAAAATTATAGTATGAAATTAGTTCTAATGATTGTCTTGTTATTTCATATTGCTTTTCAAAAGGATTATAAGTATCTGACATTGCACCTATTCCTATTACACCTTTTTTTCTTTTTGATTTTAATTCTCGATTTAATATTTCTATTTCATCTTTCTTTGCTCTTACTCTATCAAAATCTTCTACCTGATAACAATTACTTCTACTATCACAATAAATACATTTATGGCAGCAACCTTTGTATAGATTCATATTATAATCAATTCCAAACCATTCTTCTCCATGTGTTGCTCTTTGAAGTATTGTCTTTGCTTCTATAAATTCCATAATTATTCCTTTTTTCTTATTGGGTGTCTTATGACTGTTTTTAATTTACTTACATCACATCTTCTTGGATCACTTAAATAAATTTCGTGATGAAATCTGTTGTCTGTAATATCAAGTTCATATCCATTTTCTATCATATATTCGTGCATTAAATTTATTGTAGATGGCTCATCATCATAAGAACCTATGTGCATACATTGAACACAACTTCCTTCATCATAAGTTAAAAATTCTACTTTTGAAAAGTCTATTTTTTTCTTATTTGTCGCTTCCTTTATAGCCCACTCAAAATCTTCTTTTGTTACAAAGTCTGGTAACCTAATAATAGATATAAAGTTCAGTTGGTCTTTATTATTATAGTCAATACTATCCTTCATTCCATCTTGCCACCAAAATCCTTCTAGTGGTGGAACAACATATTCAAAATAACCATCTATTTTATGTGTTCCCTTATAACTCATTTTTATAGTAAAAGCAATCGCATATAAAAGACCTATTGTCTGTTTATATTCTCCTTTTTCATCATTAGGATTTCCTTTTCCTCTAACTGCAATATAGTTCATTTTAGGAATCGTTATAATGCTAGGTTTATTCTTTGGCATATAAAATTCCTTATATTCTTTTTTATAATCAAAAGCCATTTTATCTTTTCCTTTCTACTTATCTAGTGCAATATAAATATGAATTTCTTGTTTTAGCATATCTTCAGAATTGTTTTGATATTCTTCAAAATCACAAGTATATTTTCTTTTTAAATCCATATTCCATATTTCTTGCCAAGCCTGTCCTACTGAATTTTGCACATCTCCTGTTATAACAAACTTAGCATATTTTCCTTTTGGAATAATAATACTTTCTATTTCTTCACCTATTTGTACTTTTTGACTTACTTCTGCTCCTGCAATAAATGTATAAGTTTTTGTATAATCACCCTCATATTCTGTATATAAGCCTATTGTTTTACCATTTACCTTATTTGGAATCTTCTCATAAATTCCATTTGCAAATAATTTTTGCCAAGTCATTCCTATATCTTGTATAGCCTTTCCATCTTGATTAGTTGTTTTAATTTTAATTCCTGTAACAACCTTTTCTTCTAATTCTACAATTTCATATTTCATAATATATCTACCTCCTAAACAGAAGTATATAACATATAATTTGAC
>CAPYID010000031.1 GCA_948739805.1 uncultured Clostridia bacterium
TTATGTTCTCATTTAGGAACTTATATAGTATACTACGCTGATTTTATTTTGTCAACATTTTTTTGAAAAAATTTTATTTTTTTATTTCTTTGTTTTTGACTTATGCTTCATGCGCAGTGCTTATTTATATTAGCATATTTTGAATTAATTTGTCAATAGTTTTTTTAAACTTTTTCTATAGAATTTTTTAGTAAAATATACTTTATGAGTTTTCCCTTACAGTTGCCTAATGTTCAAGCGAATTTGTAAAATTGTTGTTGTATTTGTATCTAATGTTTTAGCAAATGATCTTATTATGAAATATTAAATATAAAGTCATGTATTATATTAATAATAGAGTATAAGTTTATATTTCCTTATACTCTATTTTGGTTACTATTGTTATTTTATACTATTTATTGCATCTCGTGTTGTTTTATCTTTATCAAATCTACTGATTATAAAAATTATTATAGCGACTATTAGTACTATTGATACATATAGTATAATACTCATTTTCCAATCTCCAATTGCTAAGTTTTCTCCTGCAAGTGTTGATGTAATGACTGATGGAAATCTTGCAAATGTTGATATTAAAATAAATTTACTTGGTTTTATTGGTAATAACCCTGATACATATACTAATAAATCTTTTGGAGTTCCTGGTAATAAAAATAATACAAGTAATATCATTTCAATCTTTTTGGGATTCTGAAATAGTTTGTTTTTTTCGATCTTTTCAATTTTCTTTTCGTCACAGAAATCACATACAAACTTTTTTCCATATTTTCTAACTAAAAAAAATATTATTGTTGATATTATACCCGCTGATGCCATAATAAATATTGTTCCCCATAATCCACCATAACACATTCCTGCTAGTATCTCTATTGGCTCACCTGGTACTATTATCAAAAATATTTGTGCTACTTGTAGTCCAAATAATGAAATCAGTCCCCATATACCAGATTTATCTACTTTTTCTTTGAAGGCTACTTGTCCTTCTTTTGTAGATAAATCTCTCATTACTGGAAATAAATATATTATAACTCCTATAAATATTGCTATAACTATTAATGTTAATATTACTTTGAATATTTTTACTTTACTTTTTCTACTCATATTATCCCTTCTTTTTTTGGTATACAGATACTTCTTAATAATTCTGTTACATCTAATTTTGGAGCTCTATATTTTCTTAATAGTCCACTATAAATTTCCTCGAGTCCTTCTATATTTTTAAAGTGTTCAGGTTTTACTATTTCTGGTAATTTTGTTTTTATTCCTGCATTTTCCATTACGTATTTAATAAATTCAGCACAATAAAATGAATGCTCTTTCTTTATTTTTTTATGAAATCCTACTGCTAATAACCCTAACATATTGAATTTGTAGAGCTCCTTTTCTTCCTGAATTTGTATGATATTATCCCTTACATTTTCATATTGTTCTTCTGTGATTTCTAACGAATATATTTTAGTTTTCGTATTGTAAAATCTTTTAAATGTCCCCTTATCTATGTATTCATGTATAAATCCAGCCCAAAATGCATTATATGGATTTAATCTTCCGAAACTATACATCTCTTTTAAGTTTATATCTAATGAAATTGATACATGGGAAAATTCATCTTTTGTATATTTTTTTATAATTTGTGATAATATTGTGCCTGTATGTGTAAGTACAATATATATTTTTTTCATTTTTCTATCATTCCTCTCTTACACCATCTTATGTTTAAAATCTTTATATAAAAATTCATTACTTTAACTAAAGAGGCGATTAGTAAAATAAAATGGTATTATTTTTAATTATGTGTTTCCATTTATATTTCTTTCAAATTGTATATCTGTTGCAATAAAATATATTCCATATACTAGCATAAACATTCCAAATATTATTGCAATATTTCTTATGATTTCTTCTATTGTTACTGCTATTGTGAACATATTTCCAATAATTAATATTGTTGGTATGCTTACTATAATTGGAATTAATAAAGGTATAGCAAAATATATAAATAATTGTTTAAATATTATCCTATTTATTTGTAATTCGTCAATACCTAATTTCTTTAATAATTCATATCTATATTTATATTTTTCTGAGTCACTTAATTGTTGTATTGCAAGTAATGTAGCCGTTGCCATTACAAAGATTAGTGCTATATAAAAGGCTAAGAATGATATTATTGTATAAAATGATTTTGATTGACTTGTTCTTTCTCCTTTTGTCATAACACTTCCATGTGGCATTTCCATATGGTATTCTTCTGTTTTTCCATTAATTTCTCCTGTAAGTGGTATATGCTCTCTTTTTATAAACTCGTTTAAATCATTATAGAATTTTTCATTTGTAGTTTCTTCTGTCTGTACAACTAAATTATAACTATAATCAAATGTATAGATATGTGTTTCTTCATATTCTTGCTCATTATTAATTTGTCCTTCTTCTGTATTATTTTGATTTCTTAATTTTGTTTCTTCTTCACTTATTAATGGAATTAAACTATCTGGAACTATAATTGTATAGATATATCCATTAAAACCAACTTGTGCTAAATTTTCACCTTTAATCCCCTTGATTTTCATATTTTTATTTGCTATTGTTATTATATCACTTTCTTGCTTGAATTGTCCAAGCATTTTTTCTGCCGTTTTTAAAGAATGAATAATAATTTCATCTTCTTGTAAATTTATTTTTTCATATCCAAGTATTTCTCTTAATCTATTATAGTCTGTTAAACCTAATACAGTTTCTGGTTCATTTTCATTTGTTCCTTCAAATACAGTGCCTTCAAATGCTTTTGATATATTTAGATTTCCAATATTATATATTCTATATTCATACATATCTTTTATTTTTGCATTTTCTTTTATGTATTGTTTGAATTTCGTAAAATCTCCATCATCTGTACTAATCATAATTTCATATGGATAACCCATTTCCAATTCGTTGCTTAACATATTATTTAAGAGTAATGCTACGTTCCCTCCTATTAGTATTATTGTGAACATTACAGCTATTGTTCCCATTGTGATACTCATTGTATTAATTTTCGATGTTAAGTTTCTAAATAAAAACATATTATCTTTTTTGTATTTTTTCAATTTATTGTCTAAGTACCTTTTTACTATAAAACTAGATATACTAATATAGAATAGATAAATTCCTATTATTAGCATTATAATTGCTATAAATATACTTCCAGCATTCATATTTTGTGGTACCTTGAATTCTTTATTTGTTAAAGATAAGGCTCCAATTAATAAAATTATTGATAATATAAATATTACTATATTTCCTTTTGATTTTTTTATTATACTGTTTTCGTTTTTTTTGTCTGCATATAATAAATCATGTACTTTTGTCTTGTTTATCTTTCTTCTACAATTTAATAAGACTAATACAAATATCCCAAAAAAGTAAATCGCTGTCATTTCTATTGCTTTTAAGCTAAATGATATTCCTATTTGATATGGTTGGTTAAATAGTTTCATAATTATTGTTGCAAATATCTGATATAAAAATGTTCCTACTCCGATTCCTATTACAAATGCTACACTTCCTATAATAATATTTTCTAGTGTAAACATATTGCTAATTGACTTTTTCTCTATTCCTAATATTTCATATATTCCAAATTCTTTGCTTCTTTTTTCAAGCATAAATTTCATTGTATAGTTTATTAGCCAAGCCATAATTAAAATAATTATTATGCTAATTCCTGTGATATATTTTGAAAAGCCTTGCATATATGATGATAATTCATTTATGTCTTCTGATACTGCTATTGAGTTAAAACTGAATATTAGTGAAACTGATATTATTACTGTTATAAAGTATATAATATAATCTTTTGCCTGTCTTTTCGCATTTCTTAAAGATAATTTACCTAACATCTCTTTGGTCACCTCCAAGAAGTGCTAATACATCTAATATTTCATTATATAGTTCTTTTCTTTGTTTCTCTCCTTTTTCGATTTTATTAAAAATTTTTCCATCTTTTACAAATAATATTTTACTGCAGTAACTTGCAGATAATGGATCATGTGTTACCATTAAAATTGTTGCTTTCATGTTTTTGTTCATGTCTTCCATTATTTCTAATAATTGTTTCGCTGATTTACTGTCTAGACTTCCTGTTGGTTCATCTGCTAATATTATTTTGGGCGTGTTTATTATTGCTCTACTACATGCACATCTCTGCTTTTGTCCTCCTGATACTTGGTATGGATATTTATTTAATATTTCTTCTATTTCTAGTTTTTTAGCAATCTGTGCAATTTTTTTGTCAATTTCTTTCTCTGGTGTTTTGTTTATTGTTAATATTAATGCTATATTTTCTTCTATTGTTAATGTGTCTAATAAATTAAAGTCTTGAAATATAAATCCTAATTTTTCTCTCCTAAATTTACTGATTTGTTTTTCTTCTATTTCTGTAATGTCTTGCTCATCTAAATAAATATGACCTGAGCTTACTGTATCAATTGTTGATATACAGTTTAAAAGTGTTGTTTTACCACTTCCGCTTGCTCCCATTATCCCTATAAATTCTCCTTCTTCTACATCAAAACTAATCCCATCTATGGCTTTTGTTACATTATCTTTATTTCCATAGTATTTTTGTATTTTTTCTACTTTTAATATTTTTTTCAAAGTATTCACTCCTTTATTTTTTGATTTTCATATTTAGTATATCTCACTTTTTATTAGTTTCATATAGAAGTAGCTTGCTTTTATCTTACAGTTTTGTAAGATTTCTTTCTATTCCCCCTTTTATTTTTTTGGAAATGTTATGTTTATTTGAGTATATTCACTTTCTTTACTTTGTGCTTCTATAGCTATGTTTAATTCTTCACATAATTTTCTACATAGATATAACCCTATTCCTGTTGATTTTTTATTTAGTTTTCTTCCATTTGTTCCTGTAAATCCTTTTTCAAATATTCTGTTTATTTCGCTCTCTTTTATTCCAATTCCATTGTCTTTTATCGATAATTTTATACCTTCTTTGTTTTCTTCTGCTTCTATTGTTACTTTTGAGTCAGATTCTTTTTTATATTTTATGGCATTTATAATTATCTGATTTAATATGAATTCTAGCCATTTTTCATCAGTGTATACTAATACATCTATATTTCTTATTTCCACTTTCATATTGTTTTGTATCATTATTTTTTTATTTCTTGCAATTACATTTTTTATTATTTCTACTATTTCTGTTTTTCTTATCATGAAGTCATTTGAAACTTGCTCAAGTCTTGCATAAAATAAGGCTTGTTCCACAAAGTTATTTATTTCTTCCAATTCTTCATCTATTTTATTTGTTATATTTGATTTATTATTTTCACATAATAGTTTTGCTGATGTAATTGGTATCTTTATTTCATGTACCCAGCTTTCTATGTATTCTTTATATTCCTTTTTTGAGTACATTATTTCTGATACATTGTCTATCATAGATTTATTAGCTTTTTTTAATATTGTATAATATGCTAGATTCTCTTGTCTTCTAGGTTTTTTTATTATTTCTGTTATTAGATATTTTTCTTGTAAGCCTTCCATAGTTTTTTCTATATTTTGTATATATCTATTTTTTATAACATAACTTATTATAAATCCTACTATAAAAAATATAGTAGGTATTATTGATATAACTAATATAACATTTTTGTCTATTTCCATAGCTTTTGTATAGCTTATTAATATAATTATATATATTATATATGCTAATATAAAATTTATTTTATCTTTTACATATCTACTAAAATTCATATTTTATATCCTTGTCCTCTTTTTGTTTCAATTAAATTTTCTATTCCTATTTCTTTTAATTTTTCTCTTAACCTTGTTATAATTACACTTAAACTATTATCGTCTGCATATACTTCATTGTCCCATAAAAAGTCTATGATATCTTCTCTTGGTATTATTTTATCTTTGTTTTTAAAAAGGTAATGCCATGTTTTTATTTCCGTTTTTGTTAATTCTATTTCTTGTTTATTATAAGTTATTTTAGATTTCAAAATATCTAATATAATACCTTTATACTCTATTTTGTTTTCCATTTCTTCTGAGTATGTTCTGTTTAATAGATTTTTTATTCTTGCTAGTAAGATTGGTACATTATATGGCTTTTCTATATAGTCGTCTCCTCCTAACATATTCCTTTTAATTCATCCATTGAATTGTTTCTACTAGTTACAAAAATAATTGGTACTTTTGATTTTGTTCTTATCTTACTACAAATATCATATCCACTTTTGTTTGGCAAGTTTATATCTAGTAATATTAAATGAATTTTATCTTCTATTATTTTCTCTGCAATGTGTTCGAAATTAGAGATAACTCCCACTTCATATCCACTGTTTTCTAATAGTATTTTTAGTTCTTCCCTTATCTCTTTATCATCTTCTACTATAACAATTTTAAACATCTAATTTACCTTCACCTTTTCCTTCTGTTAGTTTTTTTCTTATATATGTATTTCTAATGCTTATAGATGCAATAGGTATTAATACTATTATATAAGGTATAATATATCTAGATTTCGCTTCCCATAGTATATGGAATGCAAATCCTCCTATGAAAATTGTAATTAAAAATATTATATCAATTGAAAGATTTTTTCTGTTTTGTACTAATACAATAATACTGCATATGCACATTAATAATAGTAATACTTTTTGATAGAAAGTTAATAAATTAATTAAATTTTCATCTGTTAAACCATTATTATTTATAGCTGAATATGTGTTTTCCGTCCACATTGAGGCTAGTTTCATTATATAAAAATCAAAAGTATAACCTATATTTTCTGTAAAATACTTTAATCTTTGCATAATTCTTTCTTTATATTCATCTTTTATACCTCCAAGTTTATTTAATGCTTTTTCGCCTATTTCTTCGTTATACCAACCATTTGCTCTTGGTCCTTCTTCCATTGCTAGAAGTATAAAACTTACATTCGGATATGCGTTATTTTTGTCTAAATTGAATTTATTTAAATAGTAATTTTTTACCAGTGTTGTTGGTACTATTGATATTATTATATATATAATTATTATACATGTTTCTAATAGTCTGTTTTTCCATGATTTTTTAGTAAATCCTTTTAATAGATTTAATAATAAATATATTATCGTTGCAATTATAAATATTAGACTATTCATTCTCATCATATATGCTACCATTGTAAAAACACTTGCAAATATAGGATAAATATATTTTTTCGTTTCTGTATATCTCATCATAAAGTAAACTGCAAATAGGCATAATGCTAAACTTGGTATATCTCCATATACAAATGTTAGTAACATTGGTAATGATATAAATGTTAGTATTAATGTTAATAATAATACTTTATTTGTTTTATATTTTTTTGATAACTGATTATTTATTTTATATAGTGCTATAACAATTAATATATTACCTATAATATTTAAAATCCTTAGAGTCTGTAATGTATCTGTATGTATTATTCTAAAGAAAATATTAAAAATAAATGCTAAAGGAATTTGTTGCTGATATGCTTGTATATAATCTCCTAATGATATTCCTGCATATGTTAAGCTAGGCAAAATTTCTTCTACATTTCCTCTAAAAATAGCTTGTGCTAAATTACTAACATGTATTTGATCTCCTCCTATGTTTGGATTTACCAAGGTTATCCATATTATGTTAAATACAATATATATTATTAATGAACCTAAAAATAGATATTTCCTGTTTGTAGCTTTTGACTTTGAATTAGTATCTTTATATAAATATTCATTTATGATTTTAGTAATAAAAAATAAAAAACTCCCTATGATTATAAGACCTATTATATATAAACAATTATTAAATTGAATAGTTATGTGTTCAAAATAATCCATTTTTGCTGTAAAAAGTATATTTAAAAGAATTATTATAGTTAAACTTAGTATTCCCAAAAAATATATTATCTTTTTCAATTTATTATCCTCCTCAATCATTTAGTAATATAGCTCCTTCTGTTTTTCTATCTGCTATCATATCTATTTGTCCATCTTTCAAATATATTATTTTATCTGAACTTTCAATTGTTGATTTTCTATGTGCTATTATAATTACGGTACTTTTTTCTGAAATTTTATCTATTATATTTTGTATCATCTTTTCTGTTTGTAAATCTAGATTTGAAGTTGGTTCATCAAATATATAAAAATTTGCTTTGTGCACTATCGCTCTTATGAAAGCTATTATTTGCAGTTCTCCATAGGACATCTTTGAAAGTTTTATTTTGGTATCTAATCTATTTTCTAATTTACTAAATAAGTTTTCTACTCCCATTTCATGTACTAATTGATTTATTTGTTCATCTGTTATATTTTTGTTTCCTAGAGTTATATTATTTCTTACTGTATCTGTAAATATATAAGGATTCTGTGATATGTAAGAAATATTATCTCTTAGACATTTTGTGGATATTTGTAAAATATCTTTATTATCAATTAATATTTTTCCACTTTCTATATCATATAATTTCATTAATACATTTGTAATCGTTGTTTTTCCTACCCCTGTTCTTCCTGCAATAGTAACTTTTGTTCCCTTTTCTATTATAAATGATATATTTTTTAGTATAGTATCTTTTTCATATTTCATTGATACATTTTGAAATTCTATATCTCCCATTAGATTTTCTATATAATCTCGGTTTTCAATATTTTCTTCTTCTGTTTCATTTAATAAAACTTTTATCCTTTTATATGAATTTATACATGTTTGTAGTTCTTCTAACTGGTTACAAATTTCCTCAAGTGGTGTTTTACATTCTTTTGTATAGTATAAAACTAGATAGATGCTTCCTAATGATATAGCTATATTAATATTTAAAGCATAATATACAATAGCATAAATTCCTATTGCTTGTATCACTGCTATTATCCAATATGGAAAATGATGTAAAAATATATACTTTCTTCTTATTTTTAATTCTGAATAAAATAAATCATTCATTTTGTTAATATTTTTATTTTGTAATTTAAAAAGATATGTTAATTTATTCTTATTATATAATTCAGAAAATTCTTTATGTTCTTTGTCTCTTTTCTTTAAAACTTCATTATCTAATCTTCCTAATTCTTTGGTAAATTTATATACAATAATTGAAATAAGTATTATAGTAATTGCACCAATAATAGCTAAATTAATGTTAGCTACAAACATCATTATTATCATAAATACTATATATAATATGTTACTTAATATATTATATAAAAATCCGAAAAATAGGTCAAATAAATTATCTACATCTGATGTTAATCTAGTGTACAATTCTGACGAATTGTATTTATTAAAAGTACTCATTTTAAAATTTAAAATCTTGTCAAATAATGTTTTTCTAATATCTCTTAAAATTTTACATATAGTTACGTTTATTGCCACGTCTCTTATAAACTTAAATATTAGTCTACCTAAATGTATAGATGTATAGATAAATATAAAAAATAGTATTGTTTGAATTATATCTTCTTTTGTAAAATCTATGTCTACAACTTGCTTTACTATATATGGTGGTAATGCTGATAAAAAATCACAGGCTAATAATAATATGCCTATAATTATTATTGATTTAACATACTTTTTTATGATTTTTCTCATGAGATATCACCTACTTTCTCATAGGTATTTAGTTCATTATAGAATGTGCTCTTTTCAAGCATTTCCTTATGTGTCCCACTATCACAAATCTTTCCATCAACTAATAAAAAAACTCTGTCCATTTTTTCCATCATACTTATTTTATTTGAAATAAGTATAAGTATTTTATTTCCTATTTGATTTTCTATCTCTTGTATTACTTTCTTTTCAGTTTCAATATCAAGTGCAGATAATGTATCGTCAAATATATTTATATTTCTAACATTTAATAGATTTCTTGCAATTTGTATTCTCTGTTTTTGACCTCCTGATATTTTGATTCCATTTTCTCCTATTTTTGTTTCAAATCCATCTTGCATTTCTTTTATGTCTTCTAATATATTGGCTTTTTCACTTATTTGCTCTATCTCTTTAAATGTACTTTCATTTACAATATCAATATTATTTGTTATAGTATCATCTGTAATAACATTTTTTTGCATTGCATATCCAATATTTTCAAATATAGTCTCTCTTGAATACTCATTTATATCAATTTCATTTATAAATATTGTATTGGGGGGAACCTCATAAAATCCTGCTAATATATTCATAAGTGTTGTCTTTCCGCTTCCAACTTTATCAACAATACCAATCTTTTCTCCTCTATTTATTGTCATATTTATATTATCTATTGCTAATTTTCCATCTTTTTCATAACTATAACTAAGATTTTTTATCTCTATTTTATCAATTTTTTCTAATTTTCTACCTTCTTTTTTATAAGTATCCAATCCAAAAAAATAATTAAATCTTCTACTAGCTATTTTAAAATTAGATATTCCTGTAAGTAATGGCTCTATTGAGTTTACAATTTCTGATATTGCAAATGCTATACAAGAAATATATGCTGTTAACTCTCCAATAGTTAATAATCCTTTATTAATTAAAATCAATCCAACTGAAAATCCTACACAATAACATACTGCATATAAAATGTTTGCTACCATATCCATTTTATAGATTATCGCTCCAACATTAACATCTGATTTGTATGTTTCTTCATTGACTTTATCAAATTTTTCTCTTTGATTTTTTTGTTCATTATATAGTTTTATTAAACTAAAACCAGATGTATTTTGTTCTATATTTTTTGATAAATCTATATATACTTTTCTTTCTCTCTCAAGTAATTCTCCCTGCTTTTTATATAGTTTATATAAAAAATACATAGCAATTGGAAAAAATGGTAATATTGAGAGCATTAAAATTATATTAAAATCTTTGCCTATGACAATTAACCCTATAATAGGTGATATAATTAATCTTGACATATTATGAAATGCATTTCCAAAAAATTTTCTTATTGATAATATTTCCTTTGATAAGTATGCAAGAAATACTCCTTTATCTTCTTTATCATAATATTCTGGTTTTACTGATTGTAAATGTTCTATTACCTTGCTTCTTAAATATGTGTCTGATATTCTTGCTCTAGTAAAAAATAAAGTTCTATATATAATTCTTGGTATAATCATCAACAATGAATAGAATACTAATGCATATACTTCATTCATAATAATATCTTTACTAATATTTCCTTTAATTAATAAATCCAATATCTCTCCTATAATGCTTGGGATTTTATATAGTATATATATTACTATAGCATAAAATACCATACCTAATATATATATTGGAAATGTTCTCTTTAATTCTTCAATAAATATCTTATTGTTTTTGTAATTCTTATTAGTTTTCATATTTTTCCCTTCATTGTTCTACAATTTTTATACCTACAAAATATGAATAAACTATGATTTTCATAATGTATTCATATGCTTTTTAGTAATTTTTATATTTATATTAATTCATTAAAAAATCTAATATGTTCATTCCTGCAGCTGTTCCTGTTTTATAGATTTCAGTATATCCACATTTAGTACAACTTACTGTAATAAATTTCTTATTTTGTATATCAAATAATTTTGAAAAATTTCCACCTGTTGCTTGAAACTGATCTTTTTCAAATTCTGTATTTCCACATTTTACACATTTCCATTCTGACATAATAAATTATCCCCCACTTTCTTTTATATTTTATAAATATTAGTTTTTAGTATTGTTTGTTTTGCTTCTTTTGTGATTGTTATTTTTTGTTAGTTCATAGCTTTGCTCAATTAATTCTTCTACTAATGAAACAGCTACTTTTTCATCTATAATATGCGTAATCTTCATAAGCCCCCTGCAAACTTAAACTATATTTTATTATATCTTCTCTGTTCATCTTAATTTCCTTTTACTAAAATATTTAAAATACTTTATCTCATTAGTCTTCTACATTCTATCTTTGGATTTAATAACTTTGAAAAGTCTATTGCATCTTGCTTTGTTCCAACAACACTTCCATAATGTATTGGTACTGCTATTTTAGGTTGTATTTCATTTATTAAATTAGTGGCTTCTTTAAAATCCATCGTATATGTACCACCGACTGGAACAAATGCTACATCACATTTTACTTTTTTATTTTCTTCAGTTATATCTGTATCTCCTGCAATATAATACTTAATACCTTTTATATCTATAATGTAACCTACCCATCTATTTTCTTTTGGATGAAATTGTTTGTTTGTATTATAAGCTAATATTGTTTCAAATTTTATTCCCTCTACTATATATTTTTGATTTGGCTCTACTGTAATTATATAATCTTGTCTAAATCCTTTTGTTAATACTTTTGTTAATAATTCTTCTGGTACTATAATAACTGTATCTTCTTTCCTTACTCTATCTATATCCTCTTCTGAATAGTGGTCATAATGGTCATGTGTTATAAAAATTATATCTGCATCATTATAATTTTTATCTATTTTAAATGGATCTATATATATTACTTTCTCTTTATTTATTTTTATACAACTATGGTATAAAACTGTTATATTTTCTAGCATGTAAGTTCCTCCTTTTTTAATTTATTGAAATTATATCATAAAAAATCCTAAAAAACACAAAAAAAACCAAAACAATTTACAAATATGTTCTATCTGTAATTAATCCTTTTTCATATAAATGTTTCAAAATCTTCTTTTAACAATTTCATTTCTCCTTTTACTTATTTTTTCTTAAATCTACTGGTAAATAACTATCTATTTCTTCATCTGAATATGTATTGTCCTGTCTTACTTTTAATGCTTTACTTGCTTTTCTTATAGCTGAACTTTTTGCATCTAATGAATTTTTACAAATACTTAAATATTCATACTTTATTTCATTTCTTTTCTCAATTAAATCTTCTTTGTTTATATTATTAGTTCTTATATCACATATAGTACTAATGATATCTTCTCTTAATTCTAATAATTGTATTGCAGTTTCCTTATGTCTTTGATGTAATCCTTTAAAATCATAAGATTTTAAATATGTACTTATGAACAAGCTAATTGCTGATAATATTGCTGTGACTATTTTTATCCAAACTTCATCTACAAAAATACATGACACTATTCCAGATGTTGTTACTGCTAAAATTACAATTCTTATTGTTTCAAATAAGTTGTATGTATTTAAATAATTATCTGCTTGTTTTTCTTGAATTTTGTGTGTCCAAACTACACCTACTAATGTTTGTCTTAATTGTGCTTCTATATATTCCATTTCTATTTTCCTCCTAATAAATTATGTATTTATTCTGAAATTACATACGAACATTTGTATTTTATCATGTTGTCTCAATAAATTCAATATCTTTAGCAAAATTTGTAAAAAATTAGGATTTACTATTATAAATAAATGCCGTTTTAAATTGTAAATTATATAACATTTACAATTTAAAACGGCACTCCTTATTCTATAAATAACTTGCTATATCCTCAAATGTATCATATCCACTTTCACTATTGATATGTCCTGCATTTGGTACTACAATTTGATCTGTTGCGATTTTATCTGCAAAATCTTTTTCTACTTCATATTTTACATATGGATCATTATCTGAATAAAAACATACTATTTCATTTGCATATTGTTTTACATCTTCTAAATTATCAAAATACATTGATTTGTTTACTGCATCATATTCTTCATTTATTCCTAAGTAGTTATTAAATCCACATACAAATATTAATTTCTTAACTTTTACTTTATTTTCAGTTAAAAATTTTGATATAAATACTGGTGCAATGCTATGTCCTATTATTGTTGTGTTTTCATTTATTAAGCCTAAATCTAAATAGTATTTAAGTAATTTACTCCAATTTTCATAATTTTGATACCCTACTCCTATTGGAAATTGTGGTACATATACTTGCTTTCCATCTGATGATATAAAATCTTGTAACCAACTAAACCAATTTCCAAATGGACTTCCAAAACTTCCATGTATTATAAAATAATTTTACATTTACTTTTCCCTCCAATTCTATTCCCTTACACTAACAATATACCACCATTAACATTAAGATTTTCTCCATTTATATAATCTGCATTCTCACTTAATAAAAATAATACTGCATTCACTGTATCTTCAACTTCTCCTAATCTACCACTTGGATTTTTCATAGCTGTTTGTTTTATTTCATCTTCTGTATAACTCTTTTTAGCAAGTGGTGTCAATGTCATTGATGGGCTTACCGTATTTGTTTTTATATTATATTTTTTTGTTAATTCTAATGCACAACATTGTGTAAGCATTATAGTCGCTGCTTCACTTGTACAATAAGCAACAGATTCTTCCATTGGTTTTGTTCCTAATCTTGATGCTATATTTATAATTCTAGGCATATTAGACTTTTTTAATAATGGAATAGCATATTTTATACACATCCATCTCGCAATAACATTTACTTCTAATTCTTTTCTATATTCTTCCACTGGTAATTCTTCTATTGAAAAGATTTTATCATAAACAGCATTATTTACTAATCCATCTAATTTATTAAATTTTTCTTCTATTTTTTTATACATATCTATAGCTGCTTTTTCTTTTGATATATCTGCTTTTATAAATAAGGTCCTATCTTGATATTCTTCTAATAATTTTTTAGTTTTCTCTGCATTTTCTTCATTGTGTGCATAATTAATTACAACTTTTGCTCCTTCTTCTAACAGTGCTTTTGCAATTCCTTGACCTATTCCAGAAGTCGAACCTGTTATCAAAAATACTTTATCTTTAAAATTCATACTTACACCTTCTTATAATAAAATTTTAAATTTATCTCATGTCCACCATAGTATTTTAATATTTTTTGCATTCTCTTATTCTCATCTCCAGTAGCACATGATACTATTCTTATATCTTCATTTTCTTCTCTTAATTTCTCTATTAATTTAAAAAATACACCACATTTTCTATATTCCTGTTCAACAAACATTTGCGAAATCCACAACACTTCTCCATCATTCGCCCAATAGAAATATGAATACAAAATCATACCAACTGGTTTATTATCCATTTCTGCAATTAGACACTTAAATTTAGGTTTGTCACCAAAATAATCTCTATCTATATTTAGTTCTAACCCTTTTGTTTGTTCAGTTGCATTCGTATTGTTAATAATTTTATTAGCATGTATTATAAATTCTTTATGTACTTTATTAGCATGAATTACATTAATATTCCTCATATCGTCCTCCTTTTTTCTCATCTTTAAAACCGCTCCTTTTTTATATTTAGTTAATCTATCTAGTTAGTAACGAATTTTCTTGTATTGGAATTAATCTAGTTTTTGTAATATTTATAAACGCACATTTATGCTCTATTATAAAACATTCTTTGTCTGTACTTAATTTATATTTTATATATAAATCTGGAACAAACTCATACTTATCACTTTCAAAATTTCCATATTTAGTATTACTTTCTGTATAGCTACCTTTTAGCATATTATATAATAATTTCCATCTATCACAAGAGCCTACATCTATTTCTTTTGTTATATCTGATTTATTATATATGGGTTCTTCTTTCATATGATTACAGTAGATACAATCTCAATTTTTCCAGTATTTCAAACACTTTGTTCTATTTTATAAAATTTAATTTATGTGTTTCCACTTACCACTTAAGCAACTACTTTAACTCTCACACCTAAATTTTGATGTTTTTCTTTTCCAAAACTGCCTTTTTCTTCAAAAGTTATAATCTCTGAAACCATATCAAAATTAAGTATTAGCTGTCTTGTTTTAGTTGTAGCACTGCCACACATTCCACGTGTGTTGTTTATCTCTGGTTGCAGTATTATTTGAATGTTGTTTGTCGCTCATAGCAGTAAATTTATCTTTGCGATTTATTTCTGTTCCATTTTTACAAATAAACCTTATGGTATATGGATTTATTGTTCCATCTTCTAATGTTTCTCCAATTACTACTTTATCAATTAAACATTCAAATATTTCTTTATCAAACTTTGGCATTATATCTATGTTTTTAAAAAAACTTTTAAACTTGTTTAATCTTAGCTTAATACTTTCTGTTCTATTTGTTTCTTTCAGTAAGCTTTGTATCTTATTTGCTAGTTTAATTAATTCTGTATTTAACTCATCAAATTTTTCTGTATATTGTTCTCTATTGATTTTGCCTTCTAAATTTAATTCTAATAGATTCTCAAGTTTTTTGTTTATTTTTTCTTTGTCTTTTTCTAGTTTTGTTACTATTGTTTCTGTAGTATTTTCTTTTAAGATATTTTCTATTTTTTCTAAAAAGTTTTCTACTATTTTTCTGTTATCATTACAGAGTATTCTATAGCCTTGTACAAAACAATCTTCTAGTATTTCTTCTGGTATTGCTTTACAGTGCGGGCATTCTTCTTTTCCATGTTTTGCTCTTTTGATACATTGCCATACTGCTTTTGCACAATTTCTATTTGCATTCCAGTTTCTTCTTGTTAGTAAACTTCCGCAAAAGCCACAATACAATTTACTGCTAAAAGCATATTTTTTGCTATAATTATTATTTCTTCTTCCTGTTTCTCTGTTGCCTGCTCGTTTGGTTCTAATTTGTTGTACTCTATCAAATAGTTCTTTACTTATAATTGGCTCATGGTGTTCTTTTAAATAATGTTTGTCTACTTCTCCTAAATTACTTAGTCTTTTATGTGATATTGGGTCTATTGTAAATGTTTTTCCCATTAGCACATCTCCAATATATTTCTCATTTTTTAAGATTCCTCGTACTGTTGATTCGCACCATTTTGTTCTACCTTTTGGAGTTTTTATTCCTTTTGCAGTTAATTCTTTTGCTATCGTACTTGAACCTACTCCTTCTACATATCTTTCAAACATATATCTTACAATATTGGATTCTTCTTCATTGATTGTTATTTCTTTAATTTCAAGATTATAATTATATCCATAACAACCATTATAGCCAATTAGTTCTCCTCTATCTTTCTTCATTTTTAAGCCTAATAAAACATGTGAAGATATATTTTCGCTTTCTTGTTGTGCCATAGCACTTAGCAAAGTTAATACTAATTCTCCTTGTCCTGAACCTGTATTGATATTTTCTTCTTCAAATAAAATTGCAACATTTTTCTCTTTTAGCATTCTTACATATTTTAAAGTATCTAATGTGTTTCTAGCAAATCTTGATATTGATTTTGTTAGTATCATATCAATTTTTCCTTCCATTGAATCTTCTATCATTTTCATAAAGTTGGTTCTTTTAAAGTCTAATGTGCCACTTATAGCTTCATCTGCATATATTCCAGCAAATTGCCATTCTGATTTACTATTTATTTTTTCATCATAATACTTTAATTGTGATTGATAACTATTTAATTGTTCTTCATTGTCTGTGCTTACTCTGCAATAGGCACATACTCTTAATCTTTCTTTTATTGTTGTACCTGTTACTCTGTTGATTCTTCCATTTGTTTTCTCTATGACTTGAATTTCCATTTAAACCTCCATTCCGCCTAGAGATAAAACTTAATCATTTTATATCATTTTTTCGATAAAAAGTAAATTGATATTATAAAAGTTTGTAATCTTTTAAGATTTTTCTTTTTATTTCTATATGTTCTGCTTCTGTTATTAAGTTTTCTCTAAACAACTTATTTAAGAGTGATAATTCCATGCTACAATCTAGCATAGTATTATTTTTTAATTGCTTAGAGTTATCTAATTATATCTCATAATCATGTAGCATGAAATTGCTCCTTTTCTTTAAATTTGAAAAAGAAAAAAGAGCTAAGAAAAATTAGTTTTAAATTCTAACTTTTCTTGCTCTCTCTTTTTCATGCTATCATTATATTATTGTGTTTTCATAAAATCAATTCCCTTTTATTTCCCAATTTTCTATTTCTGCTATAATTTTTAATAAGTACACTAAGTGAACTACAAAATATTTTATAAAAATCGAGTACACTCGGTGAACTTTTGCCTAAAATGAGTGAACTTTTTAAATTTTTTAGTTCACCATTTTCAATTTTAACGAAGAATAGCGGGTTTGAGCCAGTTCACTCGGTGTATTTTTACATCATATTTGCTTAAAATTTCTGTTTCTTTATTAACTCTTGAAGGCTTGTCCTTCAATGTGTATAGGCATTGTGTTAAACATGCTTTCCTGCCCTCATTTGGTACTATAAAAATGTAATAATTAATTACAAACAGTTAATTGATTATTGCACTTCTTTTTATTATGATTGAAGTGATTGGATAACGTCCACTCATTTAGAAATAAAGTTCTCGCCATTAAAAGTGTTATCCAGCCTTCGCATAATATATTCGTTTAAGCAAGTTGAGATTGAAATAGCTCTCGTGTAAAGAACCAAAATGAGGATATGTAGAAGAGTTGGAACCAATCGTAATAAAAAATATGGAAAGGAATGATTCTATGAAATATGGAGTTGGAATAGATGTATCTAAAGGAAAAAGCACAATTGCAATTATTTCAAATGAAGGAGAAATAATAGAAGAACCTTTTGAAATTATCCATGATATTGATGGTTTTAAAGTCTTAGATGAGAAAATGAAAAATTTATCAAAAGAAGATTTAAAAATTGTAATGGAAGAAACTGGAACGTATCATCTGCCAATTTTAGGATATTTATTAGATAAGGAGTATTTTGTTACTGCTAAAAATGCATTAGAAATCAAAAAATATTTAGACAGAGGATTAAGAAAAGCAAAAACAGATAAAAAAGATGCATATAAACTTGCTGAGTATGCTTGTAACAATTGGTATAAATTAATTAAAGTAAGAGATAATGATAAAAAGTATGATAATCTAAAATTTTTATCTAGGCAATATTTATCAACAATTGCTGTTCAAGTAAAACAAAAAGTAAACTTTTCAAATTTATGTGATTTAATATTTCCAGGATATTATCAATTATTAGATGATAATACATTTATTTTAGGATTAGAAATATTTAAGAAATACTATCATCCTGACATAGTGAAAAATAAAAAAGAAGATTTATTTATACAAGAAGTTTATCAAATGTCAAAAAAATTAGGGCATAGAAGTGCAGGTATAAGTCTAGCAAAGAAAATTTATACACTAGCACAAAAAACATTTTCTACGTTCCCTAATAATCAATATTCACAACTTTCAGCAAATAGTTGTACAGATACTCTAATTTGCACAATTAAAGCGTCTAGTATTATTATAGCAGAAATGGATAAACTTGCAAGAGAATTACCAGAATATGATGTAATTAATAAATTACCTGGATGCGGAAAAAAGCTAACATCAAGAGTTATTGCTGAAATTGGGGATATAAGAAGATTTAAAAATGCTGGAAGTATTATAGCTTATTGTGGTTTAGATGCACCACCATATCAATCTGGACAATTTGAATCCACAAATAGACATATATCAAAACGAGGAAACAAATACTTAAGAAAAACAGGATATGAAATTATGCAATCAATAAAAAGTAATCCTAAAAAAGATAATGAATTATTAACATATATGATAAAGAAAGAAAATGAGGGAAAGTTAAAGAAAGTAGCTAAAATAGCAGGATTAAATAAATTTTTAAGAATGTATTATGGAACAGTAAAGAAAAAATATAGAGAATTAAATATTTGGTAGATTTGTTGACATAAACTTAAAAAGACCTGTAAAATAGGTCTCTTTGTCATGTTTAAAATTTTTATAAAAATAATTTTAAAAATTTTATAGAAAACTATTGACTTTTGTTAGCAAGTTTTAATGAGGATATTCTATTTCAATAGTGCTTATGTCTACTTAATTAAATATACTTATCCTTAAATCCTCTTAATCGAAAAAGAATATGCTTTAAAAATAAAGTCAAGGTTGTGCGACAGCACATTCATTTTAACCTTGACTTTATTTTATAAAGCACATTAGAATTATTCATTAAGGATTTACAAGTTTACAACTTTATTTTCTACAGCAGAATTTTCAGATTTTTCCATAATTTCTCCTATACTGTTACCTTTTTGCATAATTATTTCTCTTTGTATCTCTAATTTATCTTGTATAAATTTATGCTTTATTTCAAATTCGTTTAAAATCTCACTCCATGTTTTTATATATATTTTAAAATTTTTTACTTTATAAACTAAAGATTTCTCTCCATGAATTTTTCCATTTTCATATAAATTTTCTATATCACCAGATGTATCAAATTTATTTCCTACCAAGTAAAACTCCCATGTAGCATTATTCGCAATAAATTCTGGTTGTTTACTTATGACATTCATATAATTATATATTTGTTGATACTGTTTTTGTCCTAATGGAACTTTAGGATGTTTTAATTCAATAACAATATTATTAATAGAATCATTTTCTATATTCTGTCTTACAGCAAAAATATCCATTTCCTTATTTTTATCTTTATCATCAATATATTTATTTTCATCTTCACCAGTTAATAATTTCGTATACCTACGCAATGCTTCTTCAAACTTTGGCTCTGCTGCTGTAACTAAAGTATATTGTTCCCCAAAAATCCAATAATGCTCCTCTATAAATTTCTGTAAATGATCTCTTTCATTAGCATTTAATTCATAATTATATAGTAACTGTTTCAGTAAATCTATCGCTCTATATCTATCTTGGATTAGTTTAGTAGCTTTTATAATATTTCCTAGTGTAGAATATCTAAGTTCATTTGCTAATTCATCTCTTTCTTCTGTGTCAAGTTCAATAACTTCATTTAGTATAATGAACAAATTATCTATTTCTCCTGATTGCATTACTAAGTCAAATAATCTAACTAATGTCTTTTTTTGCTCATTATTTAATGATGAAAATATTTTGGGTTCTGTTTGACAAACTACTTTAACAATATTTTCTAATTGCTCGTGTTTAAATTTATCTAAAGCATTATTCTCGTTATATTCTGGAAAAATCTTATCCTCATTATATTTTTCTATTAATTTTTCTGTATATTTTTTTATATGAGGTTTTCTCTTCTTTCTTAAAAATTTATCTATATCTATTTTTAATTGTTTAAATTCTTTGCTATCTTTACTATATCCACTAATAGGAATTTGTCCTTCCATTGTTTCATTAGTATAAAACTCTTCAAATAAATTACTACTTACAAAAACACTATGATAAAAATTGTCTCCTTTTTTATTTAATGTAGTAGTCATACTTAATTTAAATTTTTCTTTCTCATCTCCAAAATAATATCTTGAATACTCATTAGACAAATTATTTTTCCATTGTACATATCTTACCTTTGCATTTATAGCAAGTTCTCCATATTTATAATTAAGTTCAAAATCTTCCTTCTCAATTATTAAATCTTCATATGCGATTTCTTCTCCATCAATATATATCTTAAAATTAAATTTTTTATTTAATTCTAATAAACAAGCAAATTCCTTTTTTATATACTCATTTAACTCATGTACATCTATATTTTCATATATTTCGCTTAATATTACTGTTGTCCCCGTTTCTTTAGCTTCTATTATGTTTTCATCGGTCTCTTTATAATTTTCTAAATTATTGGCTTCTATAGTTATAGAATAGTTCTTAAATTTTTGATTTTCTTTATAGACTGTATTCCACTCTGCATATTGTGCAAAACAAAAGAATGTTAATCTTCCAACACCATTTTTTCCGTGAATCCCTGTTATTCTTGTTCTCTCATATGCTTGTTCTGCTTTTTCTGATTCATAAAATGGTTTAAATTTTTTATTTAATTGTTTCTTAGCAATACCCATTCCATTATCTCTTATTGAAATTTCTGATATGCCACTCAAATTATTTCTTGAAGTACTTATTTCTATTCTATTTGCTCCTGCATCAAATCCATTCCATATATACTCACATATTGATTTTAAAGCATTGTAATTTGATAGTGATTGCTTAACTCCACCTGTTGTAATAGCAATTCTCCCCATATTTATTCCCCCCTATTTTGTTATATATTTTTGATTTTTTGTATTTGGTTTATCTGGTATAGTCATTTGTAGCTTTCCACTATCTAATAATGGTCTCATGTATTTCAAATAAAAATTTCTTCTGTCTTTCAAACCTAAATATGCCATTATTTCTTTTGTTGTCTTTGGTTCTTTACAAAATTCTAATATTTTATCTTGGTTGGTATCTTGATGGGTATCTTGGTGGGTTGTTAATTGTTTTTTTATCTCGTTTTCAAATCCATCATGCATAAATATTGTTGTAATAAAATAATCTCTTGTATCATTTGTTTCAAACTCTGGTTCTTTTGATCCATTATTTTTTAATGCTCTTTTGATTTTAGGAACTCCTGTATTTCTACCTTCTGTTAATTTTAACTCTTTTAAAAATTCACCAATTCTACGATTTCTATATTTTCTTGCTATCATATTTTTATCTTCAATTGATT